>JAUWTT010000057.1 GCA_030614585.1 Acidobacteriota bacterium | reverse complement strand
GGGTGATCCAAAGCAGCGGCTGATTCAGCTTCCCGCAGGAAACGCTTGTGGACCAGTTCATCTTGCTGCAGATGTACAGGAAGGAACTTCAGGGCAACCTTGCGTTTTAGTGAGGTGTCCTCGGCCAGAAAGACCTCCCCCATCCCGCCTTCGCCAATTTTCTCCAGTACTCGGTAATGGGATACCGTCTGCCCTTCCATATGGAAGTCCCCGTTCTGCCTCTCATGGTAAACCTGGGGGAATAACAAAACAACGGAAATTTCCCTGATTTAGGTGGCAGAAAACCGAACTCCGCCGAGTCATTAGATGCGCCTTAGATAAACGGCTGTTTTTGGACTTCAGGCACAGAACACCCAATTTCCCTGACTCGTTCGTTTGAAAAGGGTAAGAGGTTGGTTGCGGGGGGGGGAACCCCCGACCTTTGGGTTACAGTCTTCTCACTCGCTGTTCTTACAATCTGTTCAAGCTTTGCCGAGTCGCTCTAGGAACCCCGAGAGATTACAGGAAGCCCGCTTTTCATCCCCCGTTGTGTTACTGACTTTGGAGACCAGAAACCGCCGCGATGCTCCAATCATCTCAGCCGCTCTATCCAGAAGCTCCATATCTTCTGTTCTTGGTGAGGCTGTGAGATTGATCTCTACCGCCCATCGTTCTTTTCCGAAATCGATCAAGAGGTCCACCTCGTATTGGTCACTCGTTCTGAAATAGTAAGCTCCGAAATTAACCCCCTGGGAAGCCAAGAAGCCAACAGCGTTCGCGCAGTGGCTTCGAATCCAACTCAGTCAACAGAAATCGTGTTCTTGCATTATAGAATCTACTCTCTATTTTACGAGACAATAATGCCAAGAGATATCCATGAGAAGATCGAGGAGTGTCAATCCAGGAGTTGCAACTAGGTACTCATGTAGCTGCCACACCGGAAACATCTAAACCCCGTGGGGTGAGATTTCTCAGCCGACGGTCAAATCCTTTAGGAACTGGACTTTAGGCAGGTAATCAGTCTCGGAATTCGGTCGACATGAGCTAATTTTTCGACTGCCTCTGAGCAGCCGATCGGACACCCAAACGCACCTCTCCCAGAGTAGGTGGTCCTGTCGGGGGCACGAGTCTTTCTTCAGGGAACTTCCTTTCAAATCACCGGTTCATCGGCGAAAACGAACCCGTCCCCTATTCGTCTTTTCGATTACGGAACAGTGAACAGGATGCCAGCCTCGCCCTTTTCAGCGATCCGTGCACGGTAATGCTCAACCAGCAAAGCGCGGCGTTTCAGCAGGCCCTTGATCTCCATGCCTTTGAGCAAGCCTTTCATCCGCTCTCTGACCACCTCTTCGTCCAACTTCTGGAGGTTTTCCCACAGGCCTCTTTCACACCGTTGAAGCTGAGAAATCTCGGGAAGATCTTCATACAATCGAAATGCGCGGGTATGGTCGATCAGCCAGAGCTTCCACACCTTGTCATATAGCATATTGCCCTGATTCCGATCGTCATTGTAAATCAAGTCGTCAAAGATCTGCATAACCTGCAATTGAAGGACATATCGCAGCATGTTAGGAGGTTGGATTTCCTCTTCCTGTCGATCCTTCTCCATGATTGCGCCCTCAATCCAAAGCTGTAGGCTGCCATCCTTCTTGTCAATACGCCTCTGGATTGTAGGTGGAACGAGGTCAAGGCCCAAGAGTCGGCTGAGCTCGTAAGCTGCGCACTCATAAACGCAATAGTCACGCCACCTTAAGCGGGACCCCCGTTTCGGATCTATCCAATTCTCTTTGAACTGATCTACATACCGGAAGACACCTTGCGCCTTGACTCCATCCCGCTCAAGAACCAGTCTCCAAGGATTGGTGACACCGATATCAACGTCGTGCTTTGAGACGACCTCAGCATTAAGGAGAAACTCCTTGATCTCGTCGTGACTCTTGAACGGAAGCGGCTTTCCGTCGATCCCGGCCCAGACAGTAGTCTTGGGAAGCGAGACTTCCGATAGTTCGGAAGCTTGGGGTCCTCCCTGTGCACCAAAGCTGATATGTGCACTCTGGAGGCTCAAGCAAACGAGAAGAGCGAGCACTCTCAGGTATCGCCTTCGACCAAGCGAGACAGAACGATCTTCGAACATAACGAACCTCCCGACAGCCGGTGTTCACTCAGAGAATCACGCATCCTGTCGAACGTTGAGCGCCTTTGTGACCACTCTCAGAGGTCCGGCTTTCGTCGGCATTCTCACTCCATTATTGCGAAAACCCCCTTAATCGGGGCGCACGATCCTCATCGCGTTACTCAGCCTTTCGTACCCTGAAGTTAACAAGAACCAGCCTACCGCGATCAGCTAATCCAATGGAGTATCTGAAGACAATAGTAGACCTTCGGAGTGCTGGAGACAAGAAGCCAGGGAAAATACAGAAGTGCAATCGGCTGCTATTTTGGGGTGGCGGTTGAAAGCCCGCCTCTGGTCCAGAGCGTCGATATTGACATTATTTGGAGGGGGCAGCTTCCGTGGCTACCCAGAGCAGGCAGCCTATCCATCGCCTCACGATTCTTGCCAGGCATCCAGTGCGTGTAAGTGTCCGCACTGAACTGGGAACTGGAGTGGCTCAATTTTAGGAGGGAAAAACCGAGGTCTGCCGAGTCATCTGATGCGCCTTAGATAAACGGCTGTTTTCGGAGTTCGGGCGCAGTACGACTTGTTCCCTTAACTTGTTGATTTGAAAAGAGAAAGGGACTGGTTGCGGGGGGGATTTGAACCCCCGACCTTTGGGTTATGAGATAAAGGGTCATCATGAACCCAGATCGGTGTAGTCGTGTGCGGATGGCGTACAAAAAGGGGTCACCAGAACAGCAACCCCTTTATTTTCAACAACTGCGGAATCTTGGTGCCGGAGGCGGGATTTGAACCCGCACACCCTTTCGGGCACCACCCCCTCAAGATGGCGTGTCTGCCAAATTCCACCACTCCGGCACAGACAACGTTACTGGCTCTCTTCACCAGTTTCAGCCGGCTGGGAGCCTTGTTCCTGGCTCTCACCAGCTGGTTGCTCAGTCACCGGGCCCTCTGCAGGTACGCCTTCTTCGACCGGCGCCTCCGTTCCCGCAGCAGGCGCGTCAAGCCCGTCCATGACACTCGATCCACTTTCCGAAGAATAGTATATCGCCAAGCCAAGGGACGTGCACATGAAAAGAATCGCACAAACCGTCGTGGCTTTGGTCAGGACCGTGGCTGCACCTCGGGCTCCGAAGGCGGCCTGACTCGTTGCTCCACCAAAGGTAGAGGCCAGATCCCCAGCCTTCCCTGACTGGAGAAGTACAACCAGTATCAAGACAGCCGCGGCAAGCAGATGCAGAGTCACCAATATTGCGAACATTCTAGAATTATAACCTCAATACTTTACGAGTTGGGCAAATGATTGGGAATCCAGGCTCGCGCCTCCCACCAGCGCACCATCGATGTCTGGCTGGGCCATCAATTCGGCAACGTTGCCTGGTTTCACACTCCCGCCATACAGAATACGAATTCCGCCGGCAAGATCCTCCGAATAGGTTTCACTCAACCAACCGCGGATCATCGAGTGGACTTCCTCGGCAACTTCAGGGGTTGCCGTTCTGCCCGTGCCGATCGCCCAGACGGGTTCGTAAGCGATGATGATACGGAATACCGATTCGACTGTCAAACCAGCCAGAGCGCGCTCCAGCTGCCCGAGAACGACCTCTTCGACACGCTCGGCTTCCCTCTCTTCAAGCGTCTCTCCCACACACAGAATCGGCGTCAACGGCGTTTGGATCAGCTTCTGGAGCTTTCGTGAGACCATCTCATCGGATTCGCTGAAATGCTGTCTTCGTTCGGAATGTCCGATGATCGCGTATTGGCACCCGACATCCAACAACATCTCTGTTGAGATCTCGCCGGTGAAGGCACCTTCTTCTTCCCAGTGAACATTCTGTGCACCCAGGCCAATAGATGAACCTCTGAGAGCATTCGCAGCGGCGGGTAGGGACGTGAAGGTCGGACATACGACTACTTCTACTTCCGCGTACCCTTCGACCAGTGCTCGAAGTTCCTCGATGGTACCGATCACTTCGGCTTGTGTCTTGTACATCTTCCAGTTGCCGGCAATAACAGGTTTCCGAGACATCAACTTCTCCTATCAGACAAAATAGCAATACCAGGAAGTTCTTTCCCCGCAAGAAACTGGAGCGATGCTCCGCCGCCAGTGGAAATATGTGAAATCCTGTCTGCCAACCCTGCCTTTTTGACGGCGGAGACCGAGTCGCCTCCACCAATCAGTGTAAAAGCACTACTGTGCGCCACAGCTTCTCCAATTCCGAGCGTCCCATTCGCAAACTGATCCAGCTCAAATACACCAAGGGGACCATTCCAGATCACGGTCCTGGCACCGTCCAGCTTCTTCCTGAAAAGTTCAACAGTGGCAGGTCCCACGTCCAGGCCCATCGACTCAGATGGAATCTCATCGGCAGGGACGGTTTGAGTGTCGACTCCCTCCTCGAGCTGTGGGGCGACTACGACATCCACGGGCAGGACCAGATCAACATCCCGCTCTTCTGCAGAGGCGAGTAAAGCCGTCGCAACACCGATCTTCTCCGCTTCCAGGAGAGATTTTCCAACCTCCTTGCCCTGGGCCTTGAAAAACGTGAAGGCCATGCCGCCGCCGAGCAGAATCGTATCGGCGAAACCCAGAAAATTCTCGATTACGTCGATTTTGTCTGAGACCTTGGCACCCCCAAAAATGGCGACTACAGGATGTTCAGCCGAGTAGAGCACACGAGAAAGCGCACCCAACTCCTTGTCGATCAGGAGGCCTGCCGCCCCTTTCCCCAGTGCTTGAGGAACGCCCACTGTGGACGCGTGCGCCCGATGGGCAGTCCCGAAGGCATCGTTGACAAACTCGTCAGCGACACTTGCCAACTGCCGGGCAAACTCAGGATCGTTCTTGGTTTCGCCCTTGTGGAACCGGACGTTCTCCAACACCAATACCTGACCTGGTTCGAGATCCTCAACAGCCGTCTTCACCTCGTCACCGATGCAATCAGAAACAAACCCGACGTCCTCATCCAGAAGTTCGGCCAGACGCCGAGCTACCGGTTCAAGAGAGAACTCAAGCTTCTTTTCACCTTTTGGACGGCCCAGATGGGAAGCCAGAATGACCCGCCCTCCAGCCTCTTTGACCAGCTTGATCGTAGGAAGAGCAGCTTGAATCCTCGTGTCGTCAGAGACAACACCCTCACGAATCGGGACATTAAAGTCCACCCTGATGAACACGCGCTTCCCCGCCAGATCCAGGTCGCGAACTGACAGCTTCGAAATCGTTTCAGCCATGGTCCTTTTCCTACATCTTTGCTGCGACGTACCCGGCAAGATCTACCGTGCGACAGGAGTAGCCCCACTCGTTGTCATACCAGGAAAGGATTTTCACCATGTTCGATGAAATACACTTGGTGAAAGGAGCGTCAAAAATCGAGGAATGCGGATTCTTGACAAAATCAATCGAGACGAGCGGCTCTTCGCTGTACTGGAGAATTCCTTTCAGTTCGTTTTCAGCGGCTGCCTTGACTGCTGCGTTGACAGACTCAACGGTAACATCCTTTTCGAAAGTAGCTGTAAGATCAACGACCGAGACGGTCGGAGTTGGAACTCTAATTGCGAATCCATCAAGTTTGCCCTGCACTTCCGGAAGTACCAAGCCAACTGCAACAGCAGCACCGGTCGTCGTTGGGATCATGGATAGAGCAGCAGCTCGCGCTCTCCTAAGGTCCTTATGAGGTGAATCGAGGATCTTCTGGCCATTCGTGTAGCTATGGATCGTAGTCATCAGGCCTCGTTCCATCCCGAAGGCGTTGTTGAGGACCTTGGCCACAGGTGCCAGACAGTTCGTCGTACAGCTCGCATTGGAAATGATTGCGTGCTGGGCTGGATCATAGGTTTCTTCGTTGACGCCCAGACAAATAGTGACATCGGGGCCCTTGGCTGGAGCCGTGATGATGACTTTCTTGACAGAATCTCTCAGGTGTTTTGCAGCGTCGTCGCGCTCACGGAAGAGCCCGGTACCTTCAATGACGATTTCTGCTCCTACGTCGCCCCAAGGAATCTGGCCCGGATCTCTTTCCGAATAGACCCTAATCTCTTTGCCATTGACTACGATGGCATTATCCGTAACTGCTACCTCACCAAACTGTCCGTAAAGAGAGTCATACTTCAGAAGATGTGCCAGTGTGCGTGCATCAGTGATGTCATTGATCGCCACGAACTCCAGATCGGCGCCTTTTTCCGTTGCAGATCTCAGAACGTTACGTCCAATCCTGCCGAATCCATTGATTGCTATCTTGGTAGCCATTGAGTTTTCTCCTTAATTAGCGTTGACTTAATTCACCCGCTTGTTTTCGATAAAGTCCTTCCAGCAAACTGGAAAACGCTAATTGTATAAACATTGGCCCATTGGGAACAACTTACTTCGGGTGGCCGGCATTCGTGCGGTAGAGATTGCTGAGTCGATTCAAGTGGCTCCCACCAGTGACATGGATTCTGAAAATTTCCTACTCCGGATCTGAGATTGCTTGTGAGACTCGAAACAGGCCGGTATCTATCCTTCTTTGTCGTGAACCTAATCGCGAGCTTTGTCGGAATCTGCGTGGACGAATCGCCAAGGTTCACGACAAGGCTTACGACAAAGGGGGGATCGGCCTCCCATCTGCTTCGTCTTCAACTTAATCGTGAACTTAATCGCAAACTTTGTCGGAATCCGCGTGGACAAATCGACAAGGTTCACGACAAGGCTTACGACAAAGGGAACCGCCCCGGCACCTGGGATTTGCGATTTTCGATTGTCGATTTTCGATTTGCGGTATCCGGCATCTGGCAACTGGCATCTGGTACCCCGCCTCCAGCAAGCTCAAACCTATTCGTCAGTCAAGCCGTAAGGATCTCGACCGTCAGACCTCGTACGAAAACGCCGGTGTCCCCACAACCAGCACTGGGGGTATTCCCTGACAACTTCCTCAAGGTAGCGATTGAATCTCGCTGTGTTGTTCACCAGATCGTGTTCTCTATCTCCGGACCTCTCTGCCTCAAGAGGAGGATAGAATCGGATCAGGTACTTACCTTTTTCGGGGGTAGGAAGCATGAAACCAGCGACCACAGGCGCTCCCGTTTTCAAGGCGATCGCTGCGGCGCTGGCCGTAGTACACGCAAGCCGGCCAAATAGTGGAGCAAACACTCCGTCCTTCTCCTGCACATTCTGGTCGAATAGAATCCCGATGTCTTCCTGGTCCTTGAGTATCCGCAAGACCTCGCGTACCGACCCGAACTTGGAGACCACCCGGTTCCCGAATCGAGTTCTAAGAGCTGTAACCCAATCATCAAGATACGGGTTGTCGAGAGGCCGAACCAAGAAACTCAAGGGGTGCCCCAAAACTGCGTGTGCCGAAGGTAATAACTCCCAGGCACAGAAATGGGCCGTCAGGAAGATGACTCCCTTCCCTTCCTCTTTGGCTTTGAGGTAGTTCTCCAAACCACGGCCATCCTCGTAGCTGACGTGCCGCGAGAGCTCGGATTTCTCCACGACCGCAAGGTGGCTGATCTCCACGGCATGCCGCCCCAATTCTCGATAACTCTCACGCAGGATCTGGAAGCGCCATGAGTCCTCCCTATCGGGAAACGCGATACGCAGGTTGGCCATGCCGATACGACGATGCTTCTTGTCAATCAGGTACACAGTTTCTGCGATCTTCTCGCACAAACCGTAAGCCACTCGACGTGGAAGAACTCGAAGGAATCCCAAGATCAATTTGACTGCCTGATAGACTATCCAGTTCAAGTAAACTCTGTCCCTTCTGCACTACTTGTGGTCGAGTACCTGAGAGGCCGTTCCTCCACACCGACGACACGGACCTGCCGGCCAATACGGTTGACGTCTTGAAAAAGGAAGACTCGGCCTCCTGTCCCTCGAACCGCCTTGCTTCGGTTCACTCAAAATAGGCCCTATATTTACCGGGGAGGCTCTTCGGGCGTCCATCGCTACCTGTAAACACGTGCCTGGTTTCACCAACAGCGTGAAGTGCCCCCGTCCGCCGGTCCAGCAGTTCATAAGAGAACGTCAGCATAAGTCTATGGAACTCTTTGACTCGTGTTCGCACTAAGAGTTCGTCATCGTAGCAAACTCGCTGTTTGTATTGACACCGAGCTTCTATTACCGGGATGAAAGTCTCCGTGTCACGTTCCAGGTCAGCGTAGGTGAAACCGCGGGCACGGCAGAAGTTGGTCCTGCCAACCTCAAACCAGACAAAGTAGTTGGCGTAGTAAGCAAACCCCATCTGATCCGTTTCTGCGTAACGAACCTGGACTATTGCGTCAACATATTCTGCTTGATCCTTAGATGCCATCTTGACTCAGGATGGTAAACCATCCGAAGTTGCGAAAAAAGGGTCCGTTGACCTGGCTAAGGTGCAGAAGTAGTTCAGCTCTACATTAACTGAGACCGGGGTCAGGAGTCTGCGCGGAAGGATGGGAATGACGGCGTTACGGGTTCCGTGACGTCAGATACCAAGCGCCTGCGCTTCAGTTTTCGTTCAGAATCAGTCCCACTTCTGCTATGTTAGAGGGACAGTTACAGGTCTTTCCTGAGCATCGCCATGGGAGAACAGAACGTAGACGAAAAGAGCGGCGCCCGCGAACTGGGTGTCTTCATGAAGCATTTGCTGAAAGACGTCCATGCCCTCGAGTTGATGCTCGAAAAAGGCATGGTCGAGTCAGGCGTACGTCGAATTGGCGCCGAGCAAGAGCTTTTTCTAGCCGATAAGAATTGGCATCCGGCCCCGAGATCTACGGAGATTCTTTCGAAGCTCGACCAGTCCGATTTCACGACTGAACTGGGGCGCTTCAATCTTGAGTTCAACCTTCCACCGCTGACATTTGGCGACTCTTGCCTCAGCCAACTCGAAGAACAACTGGAAACGCACTTGGCACAAGTAAAGAGTGTGGCTGCAGAAGTCGGATGTGAAATTGTTCTCACCGGAATCCTTCCCACCATAAAGAAATCCGACCTGGGTCTTGAGAACATGACGCCTAAACCTCGTTACGCGGCCCTCAATGAGGCAATGTCCCGCCTTCGAGGCAGACTCTACGAATTTAACATCAGGGGGATCGATGAACTGCTGGTTCAGCATGACAACGTCATGTTGGAAGCCTGCAACACAAGCTTCCAACTCCATTTTCAGGTAGCACCACACGAGTTTGCTGAACTCTACAACGTCGCCCAGTTGATCAGCGCGCCTTTGCTTGCCGGAGCTACAAATTCACCGCTGCTTTTTGGCAAACGGCTCTGGAGAGAAACTCGTATCGCCGTCTTTCAGCAGGCTGTAGATACCAGAAGGGCAACCCCCTACCTGCGGGAATCCAAGGGCCGTGTCAGTTTTGGGACTCGATGGGTGGAAAGTTCGATTTTGGAGATCTTCCGGGAAGATATAGCCAGGTACCGTCTAATCCTTGGTACTGAGATTGACGAAGACCCCTTTGAAGCCATCGAAAGAGGTGCACCACCACAGTTGAAGGCCCTCTGCCTGCACAACGGGACAATCTACCGATGGAACAGACCCTGTTACGGAATCTCTAACGGGAAGGCACATTTTCGAATCGAGAATCGGATTCTCCCAGCTGGCCCGACAGTGATCGACTCCACCGCGAACGCGGCTTTTTTCTTCGGATTGTTGAGTGGGTTCTCCAAGGAATATGGCAACCCGAGGGGTCTTCTGGACTTTTCCGATGTGAGCAGCAACTTCCTTTCAGCTGCCCGGCTGGGCTTGGGTGCACAGTTCATTTGGCTCGGTAACAGGACGATCCCAGCTCAAGAACTGATCCTTAAAGAACTGATACCGCTTGCCCGAGAAGGCCTACGGAATCGTGAAGTGAATCAGGAGGACATTGATCGTTACTTAGGCGTACTTGAAGAACGAGTTCAGACCCAGAAGACAGGTTCGGAATGGATTCTTTCGTCTTTCAATTCCATGCGGAACCAAGGCAGCAGATCCGAGCGACTCGCTGCGATTACAGCCGGTGCCGTCAAACGGCAAGCAACGGGTGATCCCGTCCACACCTGGGACGTAGCAAGTCTCGACGAGGCCGGAGGGTGGAAGCCCAACTACATGCGGGTGGATCAGTTCATGCGGACCGACCTCGTCACGGTCAGCGAAGACGATACACTCGAGCTGGTTGCAAACCTGATGGACTGGGAGAAGATCCGCCATATCCTCGTGGAAGATTCCCAGCATCGACTTATCGGACTCCTCTCCTATCGAGCAATTCTGAGGTATTACGGCAAGCACGGATCCGAGGGTGCCGGTAAAACAGTCCATGTTCGAGACATCATGAAGCTCGATCCGATCACTGTATCTCCAGAAACAAGTACCGTAAAAGCCATCGAGATTATGCGACGTGGTAAGGTCGGGTGCCTGCCGGTTGTGCAGAATGACCGGTTGATCGGCATGGTTACCGAGCGCGAGTTCATGGACATCGCCGCCGAACTCCTGGAAAAGGGACTTCGATCCTCCTGAAGCTGGTGAATCGTCTTCCTGAGCTTCTTCAGCTATGGGATTTACCACCAAGGCACCAAGGAATATAGAGGGTTCATGTTCAATAGTTCAAGAAGATCTCCGTGCTGAGTAGTGTCCGAGGCTCGCCAGGTACCCATTTTGAGCTTCGCAGGCAACTGCCCTTTCGTGGATTTCAGCGAGTACTGCCGGGACGATCTGTTATCGGTTAAAATCTCCAGAGCTCAGTTGTCTCATGAAAAGGATTCTTTTAGTCAATCCGCCAATCTTCGATTTCTCCGCATACGATTTCTGGCTAAAGCCGTACGGAGTTCTGCGAGTCGGTGGTTATCTGCGAAACCGTGTCGAGCTTCGGCTTTTCGATTTCCTCGATCGGTTTCACTCCTCTCTCTCAGGCCAGCCTGGCTTGCGTACGGACTCCTGGGGGTGCGGGAAGTTTCCAGCCACCGAAGTCGATAAGCCACCCGTGCTGGTGGAAACCCGTCGCAAGTTTCGTCGCTATGGTCTCCCACCCGAGGTCTTTGCAGAATTCCTCCGGACCCAGCCCTCCTTTGATATCGCTTTGATTCAAACCAGCATGACTTACTGGTACCCTGGGGTCAGCGAGGTTCTGGATACGCTTCGTTGGATAAGCCCCGCAACCAGGACGGTACTTGGTGGAGTCTACGCCACCATCTGTCCGCAACACGCTGCCACCCTTGGAGCTAACTTCGTGGCTTCGGGTTCTGAGCTTGCGCCTCTCTGGGAATACCTGGATTTGCAGCCTGATTTGGGGCAACCACCTTTTTGGGAAGGGTACTCAAACCTGCAGGTAGGTGTCGTTAAACTCTCAGATGGGTGCCCGTTTCGCTGCACCTATTGTTCCGTGCCCTCGCTTTATCCCTGCTTCACTGCCAGGCCACTCAATGAAGGAGTCGAGTCAACCCGTCTGGTCGCCAGGCTTGGCGCATCTAATATGGTCTTTTATGACGACGCCCTGCTCTTCAGACCCCACAAGATCCTCATTCCTTACCTGCGCTCTATCCAGAAGCAGAATCTCAGGCTCAATTTCCACACTCCCAATGCTCTGAATGCTCGGTTCATGACTCCTGAACTGGCTCAAATCCTTGTCGAAACAGGGTTTCAGCAACTGTATCTCGGATTTGAAAGTTCATCCGCCCAATGGCAGAAAACAACGGGCGGCAAGGTCTATCCCCGCGAACTCGAGCGAGCGGTTGATCTTCTCGTAAAAGCCGGAGCAAAGCGGAATCAGTTGCACTGCTACCTTATTGTTGGTCACCCCAGAGGGTGCTTACAGGATCTGGAGAACTCAATGAGGTTTGCGAACAGTGTGGGTCTCAGAATCATGCTATCCGAGTTCTCTCCAATACCTGGAACTCCCGATGGGGAACTCTGCCGACAGTGGATCGACCTCGATGAGCCCCTGCTTCACAACAAGACGGTATTCACTCGGACTTTCTTAGGGGAGAGACCGCTTCAGGACCTCAAAGATTTGTGCAAAGAGCTTAATGGCAAGCTGAGCTAGGATCTGGGATCTGGGGATTGAACCACCAAAGCACGAAATCACTACTAAGATCTTCTTGTGCTTTAGTGATTTAGTGGTTCATTCCGGATTTACGGCACCGGGCATCCTCCATCGCTCTTCGAGCTATGGAGGACAGGTCTGGTAGCTATCATTCTTTGCCGTGCGAATGCCTCGAACTTAAAGAATGTTTGCAAAGTAATTCAGGTCATACTATTTTAAGTGGCTGCTATATGTGGGATTCTCCGGGATCAGGCGGCGTACAGCACGATCCAGTGGTTCTTTGACACATACAGATTGGTGTTGTCTTCGCCCTGCAGGGATCTCGGGTTTGTCCTCGAAATGGAGGTGATCCTTGGCTAAGATAGTTCTCAAAGTTTCCTACCGCGTCCCCGTAAATCATATGGCCGAGTTTGAAAAGATACTCGTGAACCAGGTTCTTCCTTTGGCTG
>JAUWTT010000076.1 GCA_030614585.1 Acidobacteriota bacterium | reverse complement strand
GGGGGGTTCAGGAGGATGGAAACCTCTATCGCCCCTTCAGCAGAAAGGAAGGTGTTTCGTGGAACCGACTTTCTTGACCTTGGGCTGGATTGGCATTTACGCACCTCTGGTCCTGGGGGCCATGGGCAGCATGATCGGGTGTTCGCGGGGCGGCATGGCTGCAGCCGGGGCGCTACTGGAAGTCGAGGGCGGCTACGGCCGCTTCATCGGAGTGTCGGCCATGCCCTCTTCGCAGACTATTTATGGAATCGTTGTGACCCTCACACTGAACGTACCTCTGACCCTGGCCAATTCCCCCGGCATCTTTGCTTTGGGAGTGGGTTCGGGACTCGCCCTGTTGGTCAGCGGCTTTACCCAGGGTAGTGCCTGTGCCGCCGCGATCAATGCTTCAAAATCGAAGCCCGAGGTGTTCGGCATCTCCCTGGCACCGGCGGCGGTCATCGAGGGTTTCGCCGTTTTCGCGTTTGTCTTTGCACTGGTTCTAGCGGGATCCTTGCCTGAATAGCGGAGGTTACAGAGATGACAGTCGAATCAAAATCATCCGCGGGAGTCAGTGACTTGATTGCCAGGATTAGGGACGAAGGTGTCCAATCCGGCCGGCAGGAGGCCGATCGAATCCTCTCCGAGGCCCGTCAAGAGGCTGCGCGAATTGTCTCGGAGGCACAGAAAGAAGCGGATGAGAAGCTGGCCGGCGCCCGGAGTACCATTCAACTGGAAAACGAGGCTGCACTGGAATCACTCAAGCTTGCCTTCCGCGATACAGGCCTCGAGCTCAAAGCGGCGGTTGTTGCTGCCTTCGAGGAACACGTCAGACGGCTGGTCTCAGACGTTACGCTCGACGGTGAGTTTCTCCGGTCCCTGGTCCTGGTTCTGGCCGGGCACGCAGTTGAAGAGTATGTGAAGGACAAAGAGGCCAGGATATTGATCTCCGATGTCTTCATCAAGGGCCAGGAGATGTCCCCTGAACATACCAAGAGTACCCGGCGTGCGGCCCTGGCGATCTCAAACAAAATGCTTCGTGAGGGAATTGAGCTTGTCTCCTCAAAAGACATGGGAGGTGGTGCGAAGGTGTGCCTGGTGGGCGAGTCTCTGGAGATTGATCTTTCCGAAGACACGATCTCCGACTTGATTCTCAAGTACTTGCTTCCACGCTTTCGAGCCATCCTGGAGGGTTCTGAGTAAGGCATCTACTACTATGGCCGCTTACTACTTCCTGGTTTCAAGCCTCCCCTACCTCCCTCACTTTGAGGAGGCAGAATGGCTCCCAATCACTCGGAAACAACTCGACAGCCGGCTCAAGTTGCTGGAGGCAGAAGATCGAGCGCAACTTGCCGGCTCAGAAGAGCTTTTGAACTGGCAAAATCACCCTGCGCAGCATACAACTTCAGAAATCAGCCAACAGTTCCATCACACGATGAAGAGCATTTCTCACCCGGCGCTCCGGGGCTTCGTCGAGTATCGGATGGACCTGCGCACGGTCTTAGGAGGGCTGCGTCACCGGATGGCCGGATCCCTTCCAGGGGAAGGCGAACCCTGGGGCGTGGGTCGATGGATTCGGAAAATTGAAAGTCGATGGGATGCTCCCGACTTTGGACTATCGTCAGTGTTTCCCTGGATCGACGAAGCCCACATTCTGGTTGAGAAACAAGAAGCCCTGAGCCTCGAACGGTTTTTGATGAATCTGGTTTGGCACCATCTTGCCCGGATCTCAGACTCCCGTCCCTTCGGGTTCGAGCAGGTATTCGCTTTTTTCTACCGGTGGGACATTTTGAGCCGCTGGCTCAGCTATGATGCAGACGCGGCTACTGGCCGTTTTCAAGACCTGATAGAGGAGGTGACACGTGACCACCAACAGCTCTTCCCCGAATAGCACCTCAAGGCTCGCCACGGTTGTGGGCGTTAAAGAGAGTCTTGTGACTATAGACGTGAGTCAGACTCCCGTGATGAAGAACGAGGTCGGCTACATTTTGGTTGGCGAAGAACGACTCAAGTCTGAGGTATTGCGGATTCAGGGGAATTTCGCCGACATGCAGGTCTTCGAAGATACGAGAGGTGTCAAAGTCGGAGACTCCGTTGAACTGTCAGGGGAGATGCTCTCTGTAACCTTAGCACCCGGCCTGCTCGGTTCGGTTTTCGATGGGCTTCAGAATCCCCTCGGCGCGCTTGCCGATGAATACGGATTCTTTCTTCCCAGAGGAGTAGACATCAACTCTGTTGATCTGGAGAAGAAATGGGAGTTTAAACCCAGTGCATCTGTGGGCCAGCGTGTGGTGCCGGGTCAGGTGCTTGGGACCACTCAAGAGGGGTTACACTCACACAAGATTGTGGTTCCTTTCGATGAGCCGGAAGAAACCGAACTCACCTGGATCCGAGGTGGAAACAGAAATGTGACCGTACCCATAGCGAGAATCCGCCGGGCGAACGGCGAGGAACGGGAACTCAGCATGCTCCAACGCTGGCCGGTACGACGCCCGATCCCGGAAGCTCTCTATCGAAAGCGCTTTGCTGAGCGTCTGTACCCCTCAGAATTGCTGGCCACATCCCAGCGGATCATAGACACTTTTTTTCCGATTGCCCGCGGCGGCACCGCCTGCATCCCAGGGCCGTTTGGTGCCGGAAAGACCGTGCTTCAAAACCTCATCGCACGCAATTCCACTGTGGATGTTGTCATTATCATCGCTTGTGGGGAGCGAGCAGGCGAAGTGGTGGAGACCATTAAGGAATACCCTGAGACCGCCGACCCACGAACCGGCGGCTCACTCATGGACCGGACCATCATCATCTGCAATACCTCTTCGATGCCGGTGGCGGCTCGCGAAGCTTCGATATATACCGGGATCACTCTCGGGGAATACTACCGCCAAATGGGGTTGGACGTTCTTTGCATAGCTGATTCCACGTCTCGATGGGCCCAGGCGATGCGAGAGACCTCGGGCCGCATGGAGGAGATACCCGGTGAGGAAGCGTTTCCGGCCTACCTCGACTCGTCGATAAGGAGCGTCTACGAAAGGGCCGGGGTCATTCGAACTCCGGACGAGTCTGTGGGAAGCCTGACCCTGATCGGAACCGTCTCACCCGCCGGTGGCAACTTCGAAGAACCTGTCACGCAGGCGACTCTGGCTACAGTTAAATGTTTCCTGGGACTCTCTTCGGCTCGAGCCTACAAGCGCTACTACCCTGCCATCGATCCCCTGCTCTCCTGGTCTCGCTATCTGGATCAACTCGCAGCGTGGTTTGCTGACAACTTGGGTCCGGAATGGGTGGAGAACGTGAATGAACTCCGCGAACTGCTCTCGCAGGGAGATTCGATATACCAGATGATGCAGGTGACTGGAGAGGAAGGTATTACAGAGGAGGACTACGTTAAATGGCAGAAATCGGTGCTGCTAGATATGGTCTTCCTCCAGCAGGACGCTTTTGATTCGGTCGATGCTGCCGTCCCCAGAGAACGACAGCTGGAGAGTTTTGCCCTGCTCAAGGGACTCATTGACAGCGAGTTCGAATTTCAGGGCAAGGAGGAGGCAAGAACTTTCTTCACTCGATTGACCAACCTTTACAAGAACTGGAACTACAGTGCACCCGACTCGCCAGATTTCAACCGATACCGACAAGAGATTATAGACCTGGCCAATCAACATCGCCCCGCTGAGGGGCTGGACGGATTGTCGCGCGAATAGAGAGCTTGGTTCGCCCCGACCTCTCACACGTCTAATATCGATTTCTTGAAGTCCGGAGTCTCACTCAGTTCGTTAGCCGTGCTGTTGAACCGCAAGACACAAAGAAACCGGGCTTCAGGACGGAGCGTCATCAGTCGCAGTTCTGCGGAGTTCACTTCCTATCGGATTCCTTCGTACCTCAAGACTTCTTGACATCTTTCCCGCGGGCCAATCGAACACAAGTCTCAATCATCCGACCAAGTGGATCGGGGACACCCGGTGAACCAGGCGCAGAAGTGGCCTGTATCAATTCAAACGCAAGGTAGGGTTTAGAATAGCGCTCGATCGCCCTCTTTATTACCCTCTTTGGCGTGAGACGCTGAGAAGGAGGTGGTTTCAGTTTCGCTGCATCCACGAAAACCTGCTTGTACCCATGCTTCCAGAAGCACTCTTCAATGTTATCTTCTTCCAAGACAATTAGACGACGTCCCTGGTCATTTGATACGTCCAGAAATCGACGCGCCGTCTCCGCATATTGCCGGCCTGAGTAATCACCATCGACCAGCACAGTCCATTCAATCCCCCAGTCTCTGGCTAGCTTTATCAACGGTTCGATGCCACACTGGGCGAACTCGACACATGTCACCCCTTCAAGATCAAAGTTGTATCCACACGAACGTGCAAGTTCAGGGAGAAGCCAGAATTCAGTTTCGCCTTCAACCAGAAGCCAGCACCGGGCGAAGCTGGCAGCACCCTGTCTGATTCTCAAGTGGTAACTGATCTTCCGTAGATCTTGTCGGCGCAAGGTATTCTTCCGTACGTAAGACTGTCTGACCTCTCCCTCTTCTCTCATGATTCGCCGAACCTGGTGCAGAGGAGCATTCGAAAGAAGCATTCCGGATTGAGTCGTGATGATCTTCTGCGCCTCAATGCGCTCCAATAGTCCCCAGACGGAGGAGAGTGTCATCGCATGCAGACCTGCCTCGGGATCCTCAATGACCAGGATTGGCCGTGCCTCTCGCAGTGTCTTGAGGGATGCTTGCCTCAGTATCGCGGCAGTGAGGATCAGAATTCCCATCTGCTGAGCGGCTGAACCATGGAGGGATTCCAGCCGCTTTCGTTTTCGTAAACTCGTTCCGCCGAGAATCTCGGTAATTACCGAGACCGGCTGCGCGGTCGCGACCCTCGCATCCACAGCTTCGTGGATGAGAAGAGAGCGGGCTGCCTCGAAACCAGCTTCCAGCTCTTCTCTTGGGTGTTTACTCTTCCCAGTGATGATCGCCCCATAATGTCTCTCGATATCATCGACGAGTTCGGAAATCTCTGATGCGATCTGTGCATCAGTATGATTTCGAGTTTCAGCTGGTGCAGCCAGTAGAGCTCCCCCGCGAAGCCAAACCAGTGGATTGAGCCTCCGTATGGCCACGAGGGCGCTCAGACTATTGTGACTGGGTACGCCCCCAGAGCCGATCGCCTGGATTCGCCATCGCCCAGGGACACCATTGTCATTGCGAGGAGGATTGGCGGACATCCTGAAGCGCAGACGCTTCTTCTTCGTGAGCTCCGGGTCAAACAGTGCTGCCAGAATCCCAAGCTTTTCACCAGTCCATTCACCAGGTTGCCGTTCTTCAAAATCCAGTTCAATAAAGATCGGGCCCGCCGGAGTGGCGCTTTGGCCACCGGCTTTGTGATGGAAATGGTAGGGTTCGAATCTCGGTGGTTCTTCAGGATCAGGTGGAAGCATGATTGAAAGCGCATCCAATAGACTGGTTTTGCCACAGTCGTTTTCACCGATTAGAACCGTAGTCCGATCCAGAGTGAGCCGGGCCCTTGGGATACCTCGGAAGTTCCTGATCTTTATAGCCTTCAGATACATTGTTTACATTCCTAAAGGAAGAGCCGGAGAAAGCCCTCTTCCGAAAGAAGTCTAGACCGCTTTCGTGTCAAGGTGAAGGTAATCAGCCTAAGAAACGGCATACCGAAGGAGAACGACGACTTCTTGACATGTTCCGATGCCCCCAATAGCATCGTGTTGGGTTCCTGAAGAGCACTGAAAAACAGAGCGGCGGCTGTCTATGTTCGTTGGATTCTCATTCGGATCAACGAAGTATCTTCCTGGGGTGTCCCGGCTCTGCCTCACATTATTCCCCTGCTTCCTGCTCCTGTCTTCGGCCCAAGCACAGGTCCAAGGGGTAGTCATCAACGCGGAGACCCAGCAGCCTTTGGCCAGGGTTGAGGTGGTTCTCTCAGGTCCTGATTCGACCGAAGCGGAACTCACCGCAACGACAGATGAAATAGGGGCTTTCCAGTGGCCCGACGTCGCATCTGGTGTCTATCAACTAATGGTCACGGCTGTCGGTTTCGGCTTGCTCAAGAAAGAACTGGAGGTGGTGGCTGGAGAAAGGCAGGACCTCGAGATCTATCTCAGCCCGGGAACCGCAATCGTGGATGAGATTACTGTAACGGCGAAGACCGGTGCAGCTAGTATCAGGCTCTCCGCAACGGAGATCAACCACCTGAAGAGCGTCCTCACGGACGATTCCATACGAGCTCTCCAGCACTTGCCGTCGCTGCCGGCCAACGACGATTTCAATACTGGATTCGCCCTTCAGGGATCGGGTTTCGATCGGGTGGGAATCATGTTTGATGGGATTCCGGCCCATAGCTTTGTCCATACAGTCCAAGGCGTACGGGACACCGGGTCGACGACTTTATTGAGCGCTGAACTGATAGAAGGACTCGAACTTGTGCCCTCCGGGAATTCTGCCAAGTGGAGCGGAAACTCGGCCGGGTTCCTCAACATGAGAAGCCGTACCGGCAATAGCTCTCGGTGGCGCAATCTGGTGTCAGTCTCTGGAAGTGCTTTCCAGTTCCTTTCAGAAGGCCCTCTGGGGAAAGGCTCATGGATAGCTTCCGCACGGAAGAGCTACGTTGATTGGATAATCCGCAGGATTGAGCCGGACACAGATTTGAACTTTGGCTATTACGATGTATTCGGGAAAGTGACGCAGCTGGTTAGTGATACCCACGAACTCTCCGTCAGTTTCGTGCACGGGAATACGGGAGTGAGTGATGTGATCGAAGGTTCAGGGATGAACAGTCTTGAACGTGGACGCTTTCTGAGCGACCTCTTTCATCTGGAGTGGGACGCTTACCTGAAGGATCGGCTGACCGCGCGTAACCACTTCTATTATCAACGGGCTGACAGCTGGAATGAGAACCCCAAGGGGGACGAACTCTGGCGAAACGAGGAGGATGTTTGGGGGCTCAGGAGTGTTTGGGATTTTCAGGTTTTCAAGGACTGGACGATTTCTGCTGGGATCACAGCGGAGTGGTGGTCAGCGGCCAATCGGCAGCACGCTTTCCTTTATGGGAGCGACCAATGGATAGCTACATCGTTCTATGATGTGAATACGAGTCGTCAGGGGCTCTTCCTGGAAGGCAGCGTTCCCATTTCCGAACGAATCAAGCTCTTTGGTGGTTGGAGTTGGAATCGTCAGGCCAATCTCACTGCCGGGTACCACTCTCCTTTTGTGGGGTTTGAACTCATTCCATTTGAAGACCACAGCCTTTCGTTCCGGGTGGGAAGAAGTGGCCAGTTCCCGTTTTTCAATCAAGTGGATGGGATTTTCGGGAATCAACGGTTAGGGCCTGAGGCAGCCACCGGAGTTGACGGTAGATGGTCTTATCGGAGCGGGCAGGGTTTTGAACTCGCCCTTGGCGGTTACTATCGGAGGCGGAAGGAAGTTCCATGGCGCTATGAAGGGCAGTGGCGGCTCGAAGATGGTGAGATCGTACCTCCGTCACTGTATCCGTATGAAAATATCCTGAATGACCGATCCTACGGTGCTGACGTCATGATTGGAAGGCGGGTTCCAAATGGGCTGAGCGGCTGGGTTGCATACGCCTGGGGAAAAAGCCTTTGGAGTGAAGAAGAGGGCGTCTGGTTTCCCGGTAACTATGATCAGAGGAATGGGCTCAGCCTCTTCGCCCATTATCGGTGGACCTCAAATGTGGAACTTTCCGTAAAGTGGAGATTTGCCAGTGGCCTGCCTGTCCCGGTCTATGCACAGGAGAAGGAGGGAAGATACTATGTGGCGGAGGAGCGAAACCAGGAACGGCTGCCCGATTACGCCCGATTAGATGCGAGGCTGGCAAAGTCATTTCCGAAGGACCGTTATCGAATCACGCTCTTCGTCGAGGTTTTGAACCTGTTGAATCGAGATAATGTGAGATATGCGGGATACGAGTTCGGTTCGGTTAACCCTCGTACGGGGCGGATTCGGCATCTGACTTCAGAGCAGTTTCCCATCCTCCCAACTGCCGGGATTATCTTTGAGTTCTAGCCTTCCTGCCCGCCTGAGGCCAGGGAACCGGGGGGTCTGTTGCTCAAACCGGAAAAGCGGAAGCACGTTCCGAAGTTCGAAGCTCGAAATTCGAAACAATATCCAAGCTCGAATATCCAAGGACTGAAACGGGTTGTCGCCGATACCCTATTCATAAACAGTCACTATGAAGGGAAACTTGATGAAATTCGCAGTAGTTGTAGCTAGCCTTGTTCTTACTTCAACCGGTGTCCAAGTCATGGGGGCGCAGGACACACGCGTCGAAGGCTCTGGAGATAGAAAGACA
This sequence comes from Acidobacteriota bacterium, assembly GCA_030614585.1. Taxonomy (GTDB): domain Bacteria; phylum Acidobacteriota; class UBA6911; order RPQK01; family JAPXNP01; genus JAUWTT01. Next base: position 2,796 of record JAUWTT010000076.1, on the reverse strand, counting down.
TCCTTGAGGCAGCTTTTCGTAGTTGGAGACAGCATTTCCATTCAATATGGCCCTTACCTCGAGGAGTACCTGGCAGGGGGACTGGAATACGACCGGAAAAGTGATGACGGGGGAGCACCAGCCGGAACCGGAGTTTACGAGGGTCCAAATGGAGGAGACTCGCGGTCGGTTGCTGGGTATCTCGAGTCAAGAGCACGTGACAACTCCTTCAAACCTGACTACCTGTTAGTGAACTGTGGGCTACATGACATTCGGCGGAAGCTGGGCGAAGATCTCGCGTATCAGGTCAGCCCCGAAGATTACCGGGAGAATCTTGAGAGAATTTACACAGTTTCTCGGGAAATCGGAGCCCAGTTAATCTGGGTCCGGACGACACATGTAGTCGATTCAATCCACAATCAGCCCGACATGGAATTCCATCGTTATGCCGCTGATCAGGAGAAATACAACGTTATAGCAGACGAAGTTTTCAAAGGTAGGGGCGTTCCGATTCTCGACCTTGACGGCTTCACCAGGAAACTTGGCAAGGACACTTTCATCGACCACGTGCATTTCAGTAATGAGGTCCGAGCCTTGCAAGGTGCGTTCATAGCAGGTTTTCTATCCCGGCATGGCCAGGATCACTCAACTAGAGGGGCTGTTCCCAAATAGCAACCCGTCCAAAGCCAAGCTCGAAGCTCGAAATTCGAAACAAATCTCACGCTCGAATAGCGAAGGATACCTCATGCTGTCAGAATGGGGACTCGATGATGATCGGGAGGGTTTCCAATGTGCCTCTTCGTCCAATCCGCTTTTCTCTACTGCACGTGCACGATCTTCGGGATGCTCATGTTATTGATGGCTGCGTCCTCAGCAAAGACGGAGGTGCCCATAGAGCTGATGTGACCATCGTCATGGCGGGTGAGGTTCAGTCCTGAGACAGAGAACCTCGTTGCCCATCATGAAGAGACAGGAGCGCACATTGAGGGCATACTCGCTTTCGTCGTTTATAGAGATGGAGGCGAGCAGTCTTGGTCCATTGTCGGACCAAGGGACCCTGTCAGGAACAGGCTTTCGCTGTTGGATGAGCGGGGCAACGTCCAGGGATACTTGACGTTGGGGGGATCAGGGGATCTGCTTGAGATTGCTGTAATTCATCGTTCAGCTCAGAACTATGACGGGGAACTCGCCTTTGTGGGGCTGGCTTCCCTTGCCGCGGAAACCTTTGCGTGCAGGACCGTTCCACCTTCAGAGAACGCTGTCCTTCAAATGGCATCGGGTCTGGTCGATAGCGGACTGAATGACTCTCTCTTCGACTTTAAAGAGGATGTGGCACTGCGTTTCGCCGGCGAAGCGCTCTCCATAACAACAGCAGCCCAGCAGGGAGAACGGCCTGCTTTCAACGTGAAGATGAAGGCCGACCCGGCAGAACCTCGCCACAGTGTCCTCGCTTTCCAAGTGATACGCAACTATTACCGCGATCGCTGGGTCCCCTATTACAAGCCCATCAATAAGGCGCGTTGCCCTTCGCCCCCAACAGGATGGATGTCCTGGAACGTCTACTTCGACACAGCAGGGGAGAAAGAGAACCTGGAGGAAGCCAGAATCGGGGCCAAACATCTCCTGCCTTTCGGTTTGGAGATTTGGCACATTGAATCTTGGCAGGACAATTCAGACAAGTTGCCCGTGAGTCAGTTTCACAATCTGACCTTGCGGCCCAATCCGCGTCAGTTTCCAAGGGGCATGAAATGGCTGGCCGATCAGATTCGAGCACTGGGTTTCAAGCCCGGCATTTGGACAGTACCCTTTGGCACGGGAGATCATGCATTCTACGAGGCCCACAAAGAATGGTTCCTCCATCACCCTGATGGCAGTCCCATGGAGAACTGGTCAGGGCTGTACGTATTGGATCCTTCCCAGAAGGCTGTGCGCGATCATATCGAAGAGACGCACAGAATCATGTCACAGGATTGGGGCTATGCGTACTTCAAGATCGATGGCATGTCTGGGCGCAGCGGAAACTATTCGGCTCACTTCTATGAGCGGGATGAGGTGCGCGCAGCCTTTCGGGATCCCTCTGCGTCCCCTTTCCTATCCTGTTGTGAGGCCATCAGACGAGGGATTGGTCCCGATCGGGTCTGGTTGGCCTGTCAGGGACACTACACAGGGCCCGAAGTCGGATTGGCCGACGCTGGACGATTGGGGGCAGATATTGTTCATCCCAATAAACCGCCTGAATGGCATAACTATCTCAATCAGGCCAGGACGACCCTCAATCAGCTCTTCGTGCATAACATCGTATGGTACGGAGATCCAGATACGCTCATGGTAGGAGAACGTGCTTCTCTTGATGTGGCGCGGTTGGCCACCACGGTCGTTGGCTTAACGGGACAAATGATGTTCTCGGGAGACAAGCTCGCCCAACTCCCTCCTGAACGGATGCGATTGCTTCAACAGTGTCTTCCTGTCTGTGACATCCGTCCTCTCGATCTTTTTCCTATCTTTGAGATGCGTCCAGTATGGGATCTCAAAATCAGGCGTTCCTTTGGGGATTGGGATGTTTTGTCCGTTTTCAACTGGGATGAAATAGAGGCACAGATAGAGCTGTCCTTTGCGTCATTGGGACTGAACAAAGATCAGGAGTACTTAGTCTACGATGGGTGGGCAGAGAAGTGTCTGGGAGGATACACAGGGGACTTCTCAACGACCGTATCTGGTCGATCGAATCGACTCTACTTCGTACATCCCAATCTCAATCGCCCCCAGTTCCTCGCCACGGATCGACATATCACGGGCGGAGGGACCAGCGTGAAAGCT
>JAUWTT010000529.1 GCA_030614585.1 Acidobacteriota bacterium | reverse complement strand
ATGACCGGAATCGCAAAGAGAGACAGGAAGAGTAATAAGCCCAGAAGCCCCAGTTCTTCCCAGACTTGCAGATACTCATTATGGACTTCTCTGAAAGCCCCGGGCTGACTAAGCAACCGTACGCTCTGACCGGCTTCCGACTCAGCCTTGTAGTAGAAAAAATCCTCTCCGAAGGAATTCAGGCCCCTCCCCGTAAAGGGCTTCTCACGGATCATGCTCCCAGTCAGTTTATAGACAGGCTGGCGGCCAGCCGTCGCAATCGACCATTCCTGTTGCTGCACCAGGGACCAAACACTCGCCAGCCTCGCGCTCAAACCCGCCTCACGGCCAACCAGGAGAACAAGCGCCAGCGAAACCGCCAGGAACAACCAGAGTTTCCCCAAACTTCGCCGTGCCATCTCCCGCTTGAATCGGAAAAGCCACCAGTGATGAAACACCAGCCAAATGGCGGAGCAGACAATCAGCCCAAATACTGCGGTCAGCGTTCGAGTGTAAGCCAGCCCAAGTAGATTGAGGCCCAGAAACAGCAAGGCTGCCAATCTCAGGCGATTGTCTTCCTCAGCAACGAGGTAGTACACCATAATTAGCGCAACCAACCCGAAGAGGAATCCTCCACTATTGACTTCACCCAGAAACCCGGCCGGTGTCAGCCTGCCACGTAGAACCTGCCCCCCCACATCGAGCACCTGCGGAAGAAGTCCATAAAACTGGAGCACCGTCAAAACCGCGTTTGCCCCAAACACAGCACCTATCCACAACCAGATCCGGCGCTGAAAATGAGGATTTGCCAACGAGACGAAAGACACAAACAGAAGAAAGTAGACGCCCAGGTTGAACAGGCCAACCCAACTGGCCGGATAGCGTCCAAAAATCAGGGAATGCACTCCAGCGAAAACGATCGCAATCAGGAAGAGGCTCTCCCAACTAAAGCGCCCAAACCTGAATCTCAACTGAGTCGCCGCGAACAGAGAAGTCGCGATAAGAAGAATACCAACCGTGGCAATGGCAGACTTGGGAAGCCTGAACTTATCCAACCCGGAAAAAGCGACTACCCATGGCAGAGCAACTAGCAAACAGGCGGCAATCGCGGGAGGAGCAACTGATAACAAGGTCCGTGTTTGCGACTCCCTGGGCTTCCGTTTCCGTTTGGGGGTCCGAACTCTCACGACCGTGATGCTATACCGCCTCCTTCCAAAGATTCAAGCCAGGCATCTACGCCACAGAAGGGAAATGGCCGCCCAGTCTCCTATGGCGACACAAAGAGCATCAAACGAACCGGAATCATTCATCATGGGAGATGTGCCGCCCCTTCAGGGCTTCAGTAGTATCGACAGCTCCGGTTCCCAGGGTTCCCGAGGCAGTCTCAAAACTCGCAGAATTGTACAATTGTTCTTGATTCCTCAGACAATCTCGACAGCCCTGCGCTCACTCATTTCGCTCCTTCAGAGCTCTCCTCAAGGCCAGACTGATTTGACCGACACCCCTGCCGCACTAGCAAGGGTTCCTGAGGTGGGTGGCGCGCACTAGCTTGAAAACGGTACTCTGGGACAGGGTTTTGTGGTAGGAAGAGAATGTAGCGCTCAGCCATTATGCTAACGAGTCTCAAGAAGAACCAGTATCTGATCCGCGAGTTGGTCGGCCGTGATGTCCGTTCCCGCTACGTGGGATCCCTGCTCGGAATCTTCTGGTCAGTTTTGAACCCTCTGGTGCAGCTCATTCTTTACACGGTGGTCTTTGGGATCATCCTGAAGATTAGACTCGGCGACGATGTGTCCACGGGAAGCTTCGCTGAATTCCTGTTCTGTGCACTGCTGCCCTGGGTTGCAATCCAGGAAAGTACAGTTCGTTCAGCCGTTGGTTTCATTGAACACAGCAACCTGATCAAGAAGATGCGCTTCCCTCTGGAGACCATACCGAGCAGCCTTGTCTTCTCGGCTGCCCTTCATCAACTTGTCGGAACGTCGGTCTTCTTGATCGTATTGTTAGCCCGAGGTTCGCTTGAATTTCAATATTTCGCGCTGGTAGTGCCACTCTTTGCCGTCCAAATCGTGATGATGCTCGGTCTGGCGATGCTTATTTCAGCATTGAACGTATTTTTCAGAGATGTAGCTCAGGTAATCGGAGTGGCCTTCATGCTTCTTTTCTGGATGACCCCTATTGTCTACCCAAAAGCGAAAGCGGAAGGCATATTCCAGCTGGCGCTGGACCTGAACCCTCTCACCCACATGGTGGAATGGTATCGCTTTGCATTCTTCGGAAGTCCTGAAGTTTCGTTGCTGGGACTGGCATATTGGGTAGCTTTCAGCCTGGTAATCTTCCTCCTCGGACGGACGGTCTTGACGAAAACAAGAAGGGAACTGGTGGACCTGTTATGACTCCGGCAATCTCAGTTTCCCAGCTGTCGAAGACATACAAGCTCTATCCGGGCCCTCGAGCCCTTTTCACAGAATTGATCTTCGGCAAGCCGTCCCACCATCCATTGCGGGCTCTGCAGAATGTAGATTTCCAGGTTGCCAAAGGTGAAGCATTCGGTGTCGTCGGCAACAACGGTGCCGGCAAGAGCACATTGCTCAAGATCATCACCGGAACCGCCTTCCCTACCTCAGGGAAAGCCGAGGTGAATGGAACAGTGAGTGCCCTTCTGGAACTTGGCGCCGGTTTCCATCCTGAATTCACGGGGAGGGAGAACATCTATTTCAACGGAGCTGTCATGGGATTGAGTCGAGCCCAGGTGGAGGATCACGAAAAGGAGATCGTCGAGTTCTCCGAACTGGGTTCATTCATCGATGAGCCCGTGAAAACCTACTCCTCGGGCATGTACCTGCGGCTCGGTTTCTCAGTGGCGACTGGATTCGATTCATCCATTCTGATCATCGACGAGGCCCTGGCTGTGGGTGATCAGCGGTTTCAAAAGAAGTGTACTGACCGGATTGCGGACTTCAGAAATGCGGGCAAAACAATACTTTTCTGCTCCCACAATCTCCATCAGGTCAAGGCTCTGTGCGACCGTGCCATCTGGCTCCAAAAAGGAGAAGTCAAGAGTCTTGGTGAAGCGGGCCAGGTAGTCGACGAATACAACAGTTGGGCTCGCGAACCTGTCTCTGAAGAACACGAGCCGGCGCCGCTCGCAGACTCGGAGATCTGCTGGATTGACAGCGTTCGCCTGCTCGATGAAGAGGGGGTTCAACGCCGGCGTTTTCAATCGGACGAAGGTTTTCATTTGGAGGTAGAAGCGTCCTTTTCCGAGAGTTTTGAAGGCTCCCCCGGAGTTGGGGTCTCCCTGGTACGCAGTGATGGCGTCATCGTATACACGACATCAACCATCATGGCGGCCACTCAGCTCACGCCACTGGAAGGGAATCGATACACCGCCACCATCGCCTTCGACTCAGGCCAACTCCTCGCCGGTTCTTACTATTTCACCGTCATGGCGACCGACGACCGGCATCTGCAGGCCTATTCGATCCAGGAGAAGGCGGAGCCTTTCACGATCACGGACAAAAGCCAGGAGATCGGTATTATCAGATTACGACACCGGTGGCTGTGAGAACGACGAACCGGTAATCGGTAATCTGTGATCGGTTATCGGAGGGATTAACCACGAAGTCACGAATGCACGAGAAGAGTGATTGCTTTGTGTTTTAGT
>JAUWTT010000306.1 GCA_030614585.1 Acidobacteriota bacterium | reverse complement strand
TCCACCCGGGGTCCCAGTCCGTTACAATCATCCATGAATACGCGAGAGTCTCTTCTGACGGTGCACATTTGACTCCGTTGATATCTGCGGGGATAGAGGGTGTGCTCTTGCCGCCCACTTCCGGTCCGAAGGAACCCAGTTCGCAGGACAACTCAGTGCCTTCTTTGATTCCATTCGGTATAAAGATCTCTGCGACACCGATAATGGCGTGACTGATGGCTTTCGAATCGACGTTGAAGGTGTAGTGATAAGTCCAACGCCCAGGATTGGTTTCATTGTCAACCGTCCACGATAACGTAGAGGTGTTCCAGACTTCAGCCCCTTCCAAACCGTCGCCATAACGGATACTCCCGGTGTAGCTCTCAGCCTGAGCCATTGTGATTACCAACCCAACTACTAAAACCGTGCAGAGTCCTAATCGCTTGATGATCATGTGCCTTCCTCCTTTTGGAAGCGAGATCTTCATCTTGCTTAACTTGCCCTTCTTAACAGCTGTTCGGATCCTGGCCAGGTCGACCGAAAACCGCATAGTAGGAACAACTTGCAAGTAATGCCGCACTCCCACAATGAACTGGGGCCACAACCGGAAATGAAAGGCCGTCTGCTGCTGATTCGGTTCTCAGTTCTCGCAGTCCTCGGTCGATTAAAGGAGAAGTAGATTCTGCGCCGAGAAACAGGAATTGTTCCTGCGCGCAGTTAAGGTCTGTTGAGGCGCGCAAGAGAACGACCGTGAACTCGAGTGCATCATCAATCTCCAGCCAAGAAGTCTTCCGGTTCAGCTCAGCTTAATTACATATTGGATTCACTTGGAAGTAAAGATTAATTTCCGAACAGGATGATTCCGAGTTCCCTGTCGGCCTTTCAGAGAAAATATATAATCGGCGTTATATGATTAGGTTATGGGGCGTCCGCTGGATGAGTAGATTGCTCTTGTGTATACACCAAGAGCAAAAATAATTACAATTTGAATTCGAATTAGAGGGGTTCAGACCGCCTTTTTCGCAAATCTAGCCAGAAAGGTGGGAGGGGGGCACAGGCAGGGATGCTGTGGGCGTTCAAGGAGCACAGGCAGGGATGCCTGTGCCACGGTGGATCGAAGAGTGACAAGCAGGGATGCTTGTCCTACGGTGGATCGAAGAGTGACAAGCAAGGATGCTCGTCCTACGGTGGATCGAAGAGTGACAAGCAAGGATGCTCGTCTTACGGTGTGAGGGTCTTTTCGAAGAAGGACACGATGCGTGGGCCCACTTCTGCCATGACCTCCGAGAGTTCCGATTCAGTGAAGGCGGCGAAGTCATCTTCGTCGCCTCCTTCCGGGACCCAGCCTAGAGAAGCACGTTGAAGCTTGCCGTCCTCCAATACCATCGTCAGTACAACTGTTTTCGAGCCGAATGAACCGAGGCCGAACTCCAGTTCGTCGAAGATTTCCAGCTCTTCAGGAACGTACCTTATTTCGATCGACAGTGAAGCGAGCAGAGCATCATCATTTCTGATGAGGTCCATATCTACTTCGCGGCCCAAGAATCTCTGCAGTCTTTTCATGAGGTTACCTCTTGTGAGGCTCTACGAATAGCTGAAATTGCGAAGTGAAGCAAGGCCTGAAACGAATGAATTGAACCACCAAGTCACCAAGGACACTAGGAAATGACAAATGACAAATGTCAAGTGCCAATCTACCGGTATCCGGCATCCCCCTTCGCTCTTTGAGCTACGGACCAGTTCCCTGTCACCGATCACCGATTACCGATCATCCTCCTTCGCTAAAGCTATGGAGGACAGGCCGATCATCCTCCTTCGCTAAAGCTATGGAGGACAGGCCGATCACTACTTACTAGCGGCTCCTCACCAATCACCCTCCTTCGCTGAAGCGATTACTGATCACCGATCACCGATTACCGATTACCGGCCCCCTCACTCTTTCCCTCGCGCGGCGAGTTTGCGGTAGTAGTCAGCAACACGGTCGCGGTATTCCGGAGCGACTTCATCCTCACTTACGGGCCTGAGGAATTGGTCACCTTCCTCCAGCAGGGCCCGACTGATCTCCAACTCCAATTGGTGGAATCCGTCGATCACTTGCGCCTTCAACTCACGAACCTCTTCTTCGTCGTCGAAGATCTGGCTTGGATCAAACCCCTTCATCTGCTGCAAAAGTCGTGAAGCGTGACGGCGCAGGTCAGGGCTCCCACCCAGCATTCGACTCAGCTCTTCCGCTTCCCGAAGCCTCTCCTGCCACTCACGACCTGCCTGCTTCGGGTCAACACCTGAGGAGGCGCGTCCACCAGCCGAACCGGACGGGATCTGACTCTCCATTCCTTCTCCGCCTCGGCCCGCCTGTTGTCCCTCAGAGGGTGAACGCCCTTCTTGAGTTCCCGCCTTCTGTTGGTCTGAAGGGGCTCCTTCCGAATCGGATTCATCCGAGGGCTTGCCCTGGCCCTCCTGAGCACCTTGCTCTTGCCCTTCAGGCGACTCCTGGCCATTTGGTGGGGTACCTTCGCCCTGCTGCTGAGCCTCAGCAAGCTGCTTCAGCGACTCCAGTTTCTCCACCAATTCTCCGGCTCGATCCAGGGCTCGTTTCAACTTTTCCTGATCGCTCTCTGGCCCGGAGGCTCCGAGCGACTCTTCGGCGCCCCGAATCTTCTCGGCGAGTTCCTGCAAGTCCTCAGCCAGGCCGGCTTCGCGACTGCGTGCCATGGTGATCAGGCCGCTGGCCAGCAGATCCGAACTCTCCTGCATTTTGTCAGGCAGACGATCGTCGCGAATCGAGTTCCCCGCGTCTTTCAACTGTCTGGCCGCTTCGGGTTCGTCCGATTGCATTGTGCGTGCCGCCCGATGCAGCTCTCCCTCGAGTTCCTGCAATTCCTGCTGCATTTCCTGCTTCCGCCAGAACAGGGTACGGACACCTTCGTAGAACTTCTCGCCGGTCTCGCGCGAGTTGAACTGCGACTCCAGTTCCGAAAGGCCTCGTACGACATTTCTCTGTTCCGAAGCGAGGCTCTCGGCCTTCTCCTTCAACTCGTTGAACTGGTCCTGCTTCTGGTTCTTACGATGCTCCGCGAGAGCCTCCTGGGCCTCCTTTAGCCGCTCCAGCGCCTGCTGGGCCATCTGCTGAGACTGTTGGCTGTTCTGTCCACTCGCTCCCGCCTTCTTCATATCGCGGACCGCCCGATTTAACTCACGACTGACTTGCGAGAGCTGCTGTTCTTGCTGTTGACGAGAGAGCCGGGCCAATTGGCGGGCCAGTTCTTCGATCTCATCGATCAGTTCCTGCTGGGACACCTGGCCGCCGGAGGATCCGGAGGCTCCTTTCCGACGCTGCCGCTCCAGCTGTTGTTCCTGCCTTCGCGCCAGTTCCTCCAGTTTTTCCAAGGCGTCGTCGAGGGCCTCATCCTGCTGCTGTTCGCGCGCCTGCTGCAGGGTCTCGTACTGGTTCTTGGTGCGGTCCAGCTCAAGGTCCACCAGGTCGGCAAGCTCTTGGGGCGATGCTCCAGAGGCACCGCTTTGGGACATGGACACCTGCATCCGGTTGAAAAGTGCTTCGGCGCGAAGCAGCTGTTGGAGTGCTTTCTGGGCTTCCGGCAAAGCTTCAGGAAGCGAAACTTCGTTGAGGGCCGCCTCGGCCGGTTTCATGTGTTCCACGGACTGCTGTAGGTATTCGGCCATTTTCTTAAAGCGCTGGTCAACCAAGGCCTGACCGCGTCGTTCAATTCGTTCGACGATAGTCTGTACCTGTGTTGCCAACCGCTGCTGTACCAGTGCCAGGGTTTGGCTGCTCTCCTTGACTTCCTCCGGCGTGAACTCTTCTTTCTCCTGACTTAGAGAGAAGGTAGCAACCACGATCTGCTTCTGCTGGCGAGAGAGTTCGAGCCCTCGGCCACCCATGCCGCCGCCCCCGCCCGCCTGGGACTGGATATACTCCTTGTCGAAAGGCTCTACTTCAAGGAAGAAGATATCGGTAACTGCTGTAGACACCGAATCGGAAGCTTTTCCGTAGTATGAGACAAAGTCGCCCGGCAGCAGTTCCATCTCCTCGAGGTAGAACGTGTGAGAGCTGGTTATGTGTTTGGCTCCCCGAGGAAAGGCGAGGTCAGCCGTTTGGTCAGGTTCTCCATTCACCGAATAATGCAGTCTCAGATTTGCGATGCCATGATCGTCCTCGACCTGTAATTCGCTATAGACCTCTTCGATGTTGGTGACTGCCCGATCGCGCCCTGGCTGGTTGAAGCTGATGACCGGTTTCTGGTCTTTGAGGGCTTGGACCACAAACTCATCTGAGCCGGGATTGAGAACTCCCTCACTGTTGGCGAGATGAATACGGAAGAAGTCGTCGCCGGCGATTTTGAATTCAGCCGTCAGAATGCCGCTCGGCTGCAATTCGAGTGCGATCGTGCCCGCATCTTCGAATCTGAGGAGTCCGCGACGCACCGGTTGGTCTGTTGAGATCTCAAGTTGGACCCGGGTACCTTCGAGCGCCCGGATGATTTGCTCATCCTCGAAGGTTGCGTCGGATAAGCCTGTATAGGACGGAAACTGCAGGGTGATCTTCACCTTTGTCACCCGTGGCACGTCAGACACTTCGATCCTGAATTCACCCGAACGGATTCCCTCAGCCTCGACGTAATAGTCGATGGGCTCCCGAATATCGAAGAAAAGAAACGTGTGTTCGCCAGTGTTCGTTTCCGGAAACATTTGGACGGATTCCCACTGAGGCTGGTTCTCATAGAGTGCATTCAAGGTGACTTCACGAGCGTCGAAGCCGACCAGCGTTGCACTTATTTTCAGGTCGCCGTGTTCTCCGACCGTCGCATTACCTGGAGTAACCAGTACTTCATACAGCGGCGGTTGATCAGGATCCGCCCAGGATCCCAACAATTTACTGATGCTGTATGCAAATTCGGTTGGACCTCCCAGGTACAGACCCGAGAACAGGAGAACCGCTATTGCGGCAACTATCAGAGATGCGCCGGAAATTCTCGGCCAGTAAAAGCGTGGCTGACGTGTCTGCTTCAGCTGCCGATACGCGTCTCGTTCCACCAGATCGCGCACAGCGGGATCGATCTCGGAGTCAGGTTTGCTGACTTCCACGGCGGTTGAGACACGATCATTCAGGTTTGGATACCGCTGTTCCAGGAAACGTGAGACTCGCGAGAGGGAAGCGGGCTTCAGGAGGGGCGATAGGATTCCCTTCCACAGAATCAGCAGGAAACCGATCAAGCCAAGAATCCGAGACCAGAGGATTGCCGTATCGGAAAAGTTCTCCCGGGCCAGAACATACGCTGAGACGATCGAAACAAGTAGCAGGTAGGCAATCAGAATCGCCACACCCTTCAGCAGTTGTTCCCGCTGTACTTTTCGTTTGGCCTTAAGAAGAAGTCCGACCAGGAGGCTTTTCATTGGTTGATTCCTATTCTACTCCAGATTCTCTTCGTTCCCCGTTTGTCGCAGGATGTGCATGGGTGGTACCCGTTCCGTTTACCGGGCCCTAAAGGGCGTGTTGCCCAAAACGGTTCTCCTGGAATGTGTCGCCCTTGCAGGGCTTCCATAACTATCGATTCCGATGACCTGGGGTTCCGCTTCGCTCCACCCCAGGCTA
>JAUWTT010000340.1 GCA_030614585.1 Acidobacteriota bacterium | reverse complement strand
TGGCCACATCGATTAAGTGGCTGCCCAGTAAACCCGGAGTTCCCACCGTGAAATCTTCGAACAGGTGCCACCTTCGAAAGCGCTCAGCACTGAACGGTTCTGGAGGCAAGAACATCAAGTACTGCCGCCAGTCAATGTCCTCCTCTTGGACGTCACTAAAATCCCGAGCCCAGCGAGGCTTGGAATCATGCCATCCCGCTTCCACCTCACTCACCTTTCCAAGGATGCCGGTTTGAAGAAGTCTGGCCGCTTCCTGGTAGCGGGGATCGCTCCGACGCTGGGTACCGACCTGGACAATCGTGCCGTGATTCCGAACCAGCTCGAGCGCTTCATTTGCGTGCTTCACGCGAGTCGCCATTGGTTTTTCGACATAAGCATCTTTCTGCAGCCGAGTCGCCTCTATCAGAATTGGCGTATGTGCGAAATCGGGTGTAGCGATGATCACCGCATCAACATCACCCTCAGACAGGAGATCCTGATATCGGGACGACATAAGAGGGCGGTGCTGTTGCTCTTCCTGAAGACGCCTCGCCGTCTTGTGCAGATTGACCTTCCAAACGTCACAAAGAGCTCCCACTTCCACGTTGAATCTGTCCGAGTTCTCCATGACCTTGCCCAGGAGATAGTTACCTCGGCTTCCACAACCAATCAGCCCAACACGAATTCGGTCGTTGGCTCCGAGAACGTTCCTCGGTAAATGACTCGCAACAACTCCAGCGGTTACCCCTCGGAGCCCGTCCTTAACGAATTCTCGCCGTGAAGATTCCTTCGGCATGCTTCATTCCTTTCAGTATTACGGTATCCGTTACACCATCAGAATCCCACATCAACTCCCATTTCCATCATCTTCTCCTCATCGACGTCGATTCCGAGGCCCGGACCTGTTGGAACCCTCAGGCAACCTCTTTCTGGAACCAACGGCTTTTTCAACAAGCTTTCTGGAATGAACTGTGGGCCATTCAAGGCAGCAGGAAGATCATAGTCGTAGGCGCCAAAGACTCCAAGACTTGCGGCCAGCGAAACGTCAGGGTCAGTCAGGCCACTCGCGAGAGCCATCAAACCCGCATCGCGCAGGATTTCGATCTGCTGAATCGTGGGCCATATTCCACCCGAGCGGGCAGGCTTCAGGGCCACTCCGTCCAGCAACTCGAATCGGATGAACTCTTCAAGATCGACTGCAGAAACGACGCCTTCGTCCATGATAATTGGAAGGGCCCCCTGTCGTTTCAACTCTTGATATCCCGAAAGCCGGTTGGCCGGCAAGGGTTGTTCGAGTACAGATACTCCAATATCAGCCAGCTTTGGTGCGGCCGCCAGCGCCGATGAAAGATCGTACCCGCCATTAGCGTCTGCCCAGAGGAAACCATCCGGAACTCGTTTTTTCACGATACTGCAGAGTTCGAGATCAAAACGAGGGTCAGGAGCAACTTTGACATTGAAATGACGGTACCCTCGCTCCTTGCCTTCTTGAATCAGAGCCTCGACGTCATCCAGGGACTTTGGATTCAGGGTCCAGCTCAGCGTTATATCTGGCCGGCTTGTTCTGCCCAGGAGCGAACTTAGGTTCTTCGCGGCCCGTCGGCCTCTCAAATCGAACAGGGCCAAGTCGATTGCAGCTTTGGCCATGGGCATTCCCGTCGAAAACGATCCAGCAATACACTGGTTCATAACCGCGTGGGCCCGTGCAATGTCGGCGGCCTCGAGGCCTATCAACTCCGGTATGATGTAGTTCTTCAGGGTTACTGTTACAGACTCCAGCGACTCATAACTCCACTTTGGAATTGGGACGCTTTGCCCCCACCCGAAGACTCCATCCTCGTCGATGATCTTCACTAGAACCGATGCCCGCCCAGTTGACGTGCCGTCAGGACCTTCAAAGAACTTGAAGCGGCCGGTCATCGGATACTTGACAGGAAAGACCTGGATTTCTTTGAGAAGAGCGGATTTGAAAGCGGTCATTATGTCCTTCTCTAGTTTAGGACTGGTCGAATCTTGCGGCTTATCTACCGGTTGTTCATGGCCTGGTCGTAAACACTCAAACTCGAAAGAATCCGTCTTAGCGGGTGCATCAATTCGGAGTACTGCTGCGTTGGAGCCACGACGATCAGGTAGATCAATTGATCATTTACCAGAGCTCGGGTAAATACAACCACCCTTTCTTGCTGACCAGTTACCGGAGAGCGTCCCTCTAAGGTGGCCGAGAGAGCCTCGGCACCGTCGAGAATAAGGTCATCGGAAGTCCTCAAGAGTTTGAGGTAGTTATTGTCCTGGACTAATCCTCTCAAGAAGATGTTGCTGGCGCGCCCGAGTTGATCGTTTCGGCTGAAAGGCTCTCGGGCATCTCCCCCTTCGTTGGACCGGCTCGCAGTGGGATCGAATTCGCCCACGATCATACCGTAGACGATACTCCGCTCACCACTACTCAAAGTGACCATTCCGCCGTCCGGTACGAAAGTGACTCCGGCCCCGTCATCTGTTGAGGTCGGAGTCCAATTAGAAGGATATCTGATGCGAAAAACACCATTGCGACTTTGGTATGCCTTCAGTTGCGCTGAGGGTGGCTCAATCCGATCCAGATCTGGCGACTTCCCTCCCCCGGCCGAGGTGTCTCCTCCTGACCCAGTGTCACGGGATCCATCCCCTTTTTGCATAGCTTCCTGCATCGAGGGGGCTTCCGGCAGGCGACCTAGTTCTTGCTGGATCTTGTCCAGCCCACCCACCGGGGAAACTGGTCTCGGGTCTCCCAAAAGCCGGGCCTCTTCCTCAATGCGCCGGGCGCGATTGGCTGGAGCGGGATGCGTACTAAAGAACTGTTCAAACTTGCCGGGATCCCTCCCCGACTGCGCGCGCATCATTTCGAAGAAATCGGCCATTGCTACCGGATCGTATCCAGCCCTGGCCAGCGTCTGTGCCCCGACAATATCGGCCTGCTCTTCTGCAGAACGACTGAACTTCAGGAAGACCGCGTTGAGACCAAAGCCGCCCACTGCCTCAACCACCTGGCCGGTGGAGCTATTGCCTCCAAACAGCCCACCGAGTATGCCGAAGCCGGCTTGAGCGAGATACGCCTTGGAGGCTTGATTAGTCCCGTGACGCAACGCTACGTGCGCCATCTCCTGAGCCATGACCCCAGCCAATTCAGCCTCTGTTGACGCCGCTTCAATGAGTCCCCGATTGATGTACATATAACCACCAGGAAGGGCAAAGGCATTGATATCAGAGAGGTTAGTCACCTTGAATTGATAGGGGAAATCAGGGCCCTGAATGACTTCACCCAGACGATGGCCGATCTGTCCGATGTAGTCTTGAACCGCGGACGCCTCAATGATCGGCAGTTGCCGCTCGATCTCTTCAGCCGACTTTTCGCCTATTTCTACATCCTGTGCGGGTGAAAACAGGTTGAATCCCGGTTTGACCCTTGTCTGGCCAAATAGATGGGGGCAAACTAGAACAATCAGGACTAGAAGTTGGACTCTTTTCATTCAGAAACTCCGCGTTATCGGAATTGTTTTCGTCATGGCGTCACCTCGACTGATGAGAAGCCGATTCCCAGGTAATTCTATGATCAAATCTGCAAAGCGGCAAAGTCAATCCCTGGAGAAGAGGCATTTGCTCTGTACACATCTCGGAGCCCGTTGAAGTACCTGGTACCAGGCGGATTTTTCAAATTTCAAATCTCAAATCGAAAACCCTGGATGCCGGACCTGTCGCGCTGTAGCTCGGAGAGCGCAGGCGGATACCGGATACCAGTATCCTTCGTCGTAAGCTTTGTCGTGAACCTTGTCGATTTGTCCACCCGGGATTCCGACAGAGTTCGCGATTAAGTTCACGATAAAGAATGCCAGATGCCGGATGCCAGATGCCGGATGCCAGATGCCAGATGCCAGATGCCAGATGCCAGATGCCAGTAGAAATTGTCCCGTTCGATGGGTGACATTTTCTTGGTGGCGTTGGTATCTTGGTGGTAGATTTGACCGGTTACTACTTACTACTCACTACTTCCTGCTGACTGTTTACTGCTCTTAGGCCACCTGGACCAAGGTGGTGTGGATTGAGCCCCGCCTCGCGGGGCGATATGTGTAGAGCCCAGGGCGGGTGCCCGACGAAGGAGGGTAGCAAGCCCTGGGTTGGCGACCTGACGTCCCTTCGAGTCCGCCGCAGGCGGACGACATGAAGCTCACGTTTCTCTCCGTAATGGATGGGGCGTAACACCCAATCTGAACGCTCTCAGGCCCCGTTCGGCAAGTCCTCAGGCCATCGTTTTTGGCACCTTTGTGGCTTCTGTGCTTGATAATTTAGCAGCGAGACTCCAAAATCGCCAAGGGTGATGTCTCAATCGAGATGCTCTGCCCCGGTTTAGAAACGGTTGACTGATTCAAATACAGGGAGACCCAAACAATGCCAAAGAAAGAGTTGAACCGACGAGCCTTTTTCCAGCAATCCGCGGCTGCAGGTGCCGTCGCGAGTGTGGTGGCGTCCGGTGCTTCTGCGACACCGCTGCCCAAACTCGGAAGTAATGAAACGCTGAGGATTGGCTTTGTCGGTCCCGGTGGCCGGGGTTTCAGGGGACATGTCCAACCACTCGCAGCTTTCCAGGAGCAGGGTGTCAATATTGAATTGGCAGCTGTCTGTGACGTCTACAGTGAGTACCAGGACCGTGCAGCAAACCATATTCGGGAAAAGACCGGTAAGATGCCGGAGAAATACCTCGATTATCTGGAAATGTACGAGAAGGCAGACCTGGATGCAGTGTGCATCGGAACTCCCGACCACTGGCATGGGAAACAGATTGTGGACGCCTTCAATTCAGGGCTTCACGTCTACTGCGAAAAACCGATGACCAAGACCGTGGAAGAAGCCCTGCGAGTGGTGGAAACTTGGAAAAAGACCGGCAAAGTGATGCAGGTGGGAGTGCAGTCCACCAGCCTTCCCGTCTTAAAAACAGTCAATCGGATGCTTCGTGATGGCCACCTTGGGAAGGTTCTGATGTATCAGACCGAGTTCTTCAGGAACTCTTCGATTGGTCAATGGCGCTCTTACCGACTCGAAGAGAAGATGAACCCGTCCACGATCAACTGGGGAAAGTGGTTAGGAGTAGAAGAAGGATTGGCGGACGAGGTCCCATTTGACAGAACGATCTTCCGCCAGTGGCGAAGGTTTTGGCCGTTCGGTGCGGGGCTGTACACCGACTTGTTTGTCCACCGAACCACTTTCATGCTGAAGGCTACCGGTCTTCGATA
>JAUWTT010000328.1 GCA_030614585.1 Acidobacteriota bacterium | reverse complement strand
TCTGTCCAGGGCAACGGCCTCCAGAATCGAGTTTAGCTTGGAGTAATCCAGCGGCTTGGTAAGAAAGTCGTTGGATCACTTCTTCATGGCTTCGACAGCAATCTCAACCGTTCCATGTGCCGTCATTAGAACGACGGGACGCTCAGGATCATCCTGCTTAAAGACTTTCAACAGGTCGAGTCCAGAAAGTTCCGGCATCACGATGTCGGAGATGACGATGTCAGGATGGAAAGAATTGACGAGATCCTGGGCCTCCATTCCTGTGTGGGCCAGACTTACCGAGTATCCCCACTGCTCCAGGCGGATTCGAAGGACCTCCAGCATGGCCTCTTCATCATCAACGATCAGAATTCTCGAGCTCATGGTGATATTTCTCTTTGGTTGAAACTTAAGCCTGTCGGACTCTGATTGAAGTCTAGCATCTTTGGGGAGGTCTTTTTGTGATGTTACCCCAACAAAAGGACTAACCACAAAGTCACTAAATCACTAAAGAATTCTTAGTGCTTTTGTGATTTAGTGACTTTGTGGTTCCATCTTACTCGCCGATGCGGGCGACGATCTCCTGCATCTGCTCTTCCTGCTCGAGAATCGACTCGACCAATCGGAATTGTGTACGAGCACGGTCCAGGTTATGTCCCTCTCGATGGACCTTGAAGTAAACGTCACCTTTCAAGTAATCGGTCAGAAACCGGCAACCGATAATCAAAGTGATCATCTTGCCCCCGGTGATGAGATGCTGCCTCTCTGCATCGGTCAAAAACTGTCCGGCCTCAGAAAGGTATCCCTGCGCGAGCTGTTCGAACATCGGTAAATCCAACGACACCTTCGATAGATCCCGCTCGTCTTCGGCCGCTCGGCAGGTAGACGTCCGAACCATGTCACCGAAATCGTAAGGCGAGAGGCCGGGCATCAAAGTGTCAAGATCGATCACGCAGATTCCCTCACCCGTCGCGTCATCGATCAGTACGTTGTTGATCTTGGTGTCGTTGTGCGTGGTTCTGACCGGAATTCTTCCCTGCTCCACCTCTCCTGGAAGAATCTCAAAGATCTCTCCATGTCGGTACATGAACTCAATTTCGTCCCCAGCGGTGACCGCTCGACCGCAGGCATCCAGCTGAACCGCTTCTTCAAAATCCCGAAACCGTTTGGGTCCATTGTGGAAATCGGGGATCGTTTCGTGGAGCGGCTCCCCCGGCAAGTCCACTAACAGCCGTTGAAACCGTCCAAAGGCCCGTGCTGCCTCAAAAGCCTGGCGAGGATCCTGCAAAGTGTCGTAGCTCCGGGCCTTTTCGATAAAGATATAGCTGCGCCAGAATCCTCCGTCTCGCCCGGTCTCCTGCCAGAACCCCCGCCCCTCCCGGGTTGGGATCACTGTCAGGGTTCGACGCGATACATCGGCAATTCCCTCGGATTCCAGCACAGAGCGGACATGAGAGGTCACGCGGACAATGTTCTCCATTACCTTGGGAGGATCGGGGAAAACATTGTGGTTGATCCGCTGGAAGATATAACGGACCTGACTTACGCCCTGATCCATCAGGACAGCATAGGTGTCATTGATGTGACCGGTTCCATACGGCTCGGCTCGAACGAAGTCTCCGGATAAATCAAATTGCTGAACAACCGTCTCGAGATCGTAACCTGCCATTCTGTCTACCACAGTTTTTCCGGATAAACGCCTCTTGCAATCAGCTCCCTGATCCGTTTCTCGACAATTTGCCTGTCCTCACGATAGGTAATTCCAAACCAAGTGTCGTCAGTCGAAAGCACCTTGACAGCGGACTGGCCCGTTTCAATGAGCTGATTCACGGCCGCAGGAAGCAGGAATTCAGTGTTCGCATTCCCAGGGTTGGTGTCGAGAAACTCGTGAAACTCCTCTCCCAAATGCGTGAAGAACTCGGGAGTGAAACCCCACAAATTCATCGAGGCGATTTCGTCGCCGGTAAGATTGATCCGCTCCCCATGCTCGTCCGTCAGGTAGGCGCCCCGGCCCTCCTTGTAGATCTTGAGGCGTTCAACGATGTCCACTAAATTCCTGGACTCGTCACAGCTGCAGATGCCTCGGGAAACAAAGCCGTGCTCCGAAAGCGTGTTGCGCAGAACGTAGCCCACCATGGCGTATTCATTCCGGTGCGGAGCGGAAAGGAATTCGGCCATTGTCTTCATAGAGTTGGCACCGTAGTAGTCGTCGGCATTGACCACCGCAAACGGGTCTTCAACCCGGGATTCGGCTGCCAGAACAGCGTGCCCAGTGCCCCACGGTTTCACCCGTTCCTCAGGGAAGGCGCGTCCTCCAAGTCCCACTTCAAGCCCCTGATCCACGCAGTGGCATTCCGCACGCGTCTCGAAACTGTGCATCACCTTCTTGCGAAAATCGTCTTCAAAATAATCTCTTATGACAAAGACCAGTTTCCCGAAACCGGCCTCGATAGCGTCATAAACGGAATAATCAATCAGCGTCTCGCCATTGGGTCCTACCGAATCTAATTGTTTCAAGCCCCCGTAACGAGTTCCCAATCCTGCTGCCAACACGACTAAAGTCAACATGAATACAAAAACCTCCGACGACGCAGAATATAGCAGATTGGGGAAAGAAGGTCTTGAGGGCTTGAGTCTTGGGTCTTGAGGGACAAGGTCTTGCGTCTTGGGTCTTGGGTCTCGAGTTCGCACTTCGCACTTCGAACTTCGATCGGTCTTGCGGGCCTCGGGAATTCACGCCAAGGCGCAGAGAGCGCAAAGAGAGGGGTGTGTTAGCATTCAGCGCGGAGGTCCTGCTTGAAACCATCGCTTCTCATTCTTTTGTTAGCCGTGCCTTGTGGCATCTCGCAACTATTTGCAGCGGAAACCTGTGAGAGGTCCTACCGACTTCAGGTTCATTCCGGAGTTGAAGTCATCCTCGACGGAAAACCCACAGAAGATGTCTGGAAGCAGATTCCGTCTGAAAAGTCTTTTTCATTTCCGTGGAGAGAGGAGACACCACCCAGGACAGAGTTTAGAGCTTTCTTGAGCGAAGACACGCTTTACATTTACTTCAAAGCGATTGACAGCGACATCGTTCTCTTTGACGACCAGGGTGAGCGCGTGGTCGAAAAGGAAGACCGAGTCGAGGTGTTCTTTGCTGTCGATCCCGAGCTTAACGAGTACTACTGCGTTGAAGTGGATCCTCTCGGACGAGTCATGGATTACCGGGCATCCTATTACCGGCAGTTCGATTACGCTTGGACGTTTGAAGGCCTGGAAGCGGCAGCTCATCGGGGCGACTCCGGTTATTCAGTGGAAATGGCAATACCGACTCGAGCGTTGGAAGGGCTTGGGCTGCTGTCTTTGAAGGGGGGTGTCCGGTTCAGGGCAGGGCTCTTTCGAGCCGAATTTCGACGGGGCCCCGGAGGAGAAGTTGAAGAACGCTGGATGAGCTGGTGCAAGCCAGATTCGGAGACACCCGATTTTCATGTGCCGTCGTCGTTTGGGCACCTTGTTGTCGAGTGAAGAACAACGAACCGGTTATCAGTTATCGGTTAAGAAGACTTACCACTAAGACACCAAGGTCACCAAGAATCCTTTGTGACTTCGTGGTTAACGGTCTTTCACAATCGTTGCCTTGAGGATATAGTCAAGGTCAGGAAACTGTCGTTTCAGGTACTTGTTTCCCAGGTTCTGGAGCAGGTTCGGTCGAGGTCCATCGCCCTTCGGGTGCAATTCGCCATATTCTGAAAAGAGTGAATCGACTATCGGCATTCCCTCCACAACTTGACCGAATGGAGCGAGGCCCGATTCGTCCAGATCTGAGTTATCCTTCAGATTGATATACATTTGTGTGGTTCTCGAATGTGGTGCCTCCTGGGCAAACGCGATCATCCCTCTCAGGTTTGATTCTTTCACCGAATCGTCACCGATGCGGGCGTCTGCCCAAAGTCGATTGATTTCCGGGTTACCGTGAGTCCCGAACTGAGCGATGTATCCCTCGAGTACCCGGTAGAAAGAGACCTCAGTAAAATAGCCGACCCTTACCAGGTTGTAGAAGCGATCAGCTCCTCGTGGGGCCCACGGACGGGTCACAGCAACAACAAAGTCCCCTTTGGTGGTTTCGAATCTGCCAAGGAACAGTTCCGGGGCCTCTTCCCGTGCCAGAGCCGGCGCGTACAGGGCTGGGTGTTCCTCCTCCAATTCCGGCTCGGAGGCGGTTGCCATCTCACCGCTTTCAGAGGTCTCGCTCGGGTCCCCTGTTCCACATGAACCGACAAAGAGCAAGACAATCAGTAGCGCTAGAAGAACAGGCAGACCCTCACGCTGAATGCTCAAGGAAATACTCCTCTGTCAGTATAGGCGCCTCTTGGATCAACCATCAAGCACACTAGGAGTTCTTGGTGCCCTTTGTGCCTTGGTGGTTACTTTTTCCCGGCTCGATGTTGAATGATTCGCACTCGTTCCAGGGTCACAAGGCCATCACCAATCATGTCGTCCAGAATCGGTAGAAAGCCTTGTATCTTGTCGAGCCCGTCAACGATCTCGATGACCATCGGCAGATCTTCGGACAGGCGCAGGACTTTTGCCGTGTGGAGAACACTGTGGGCACCGAAGCCCATCAACCCGCGAAGCACTGTGGCCCCGGCCAGTCCCGTTTCTCGACCCTTGAGGACAACAGCCTCATACAGCGGACGATGGCCGTATTTGTCACCTTCTCCAACGAAGATGCGCAGGAGGTAACCGTCCCTGGGTATTTCGTTCATGATGTCACCGTAAGAGCTCTGGCTAACATATAGCCAATCCAAACTAACACAAGACCCCCAAGGTTCGAGGCGAGTACGTAAGCGCCTGACCAGAGGAGCTCTCCGTCTCGCAGAAGCGTGAAGGTTTGCAGCCCGTAGGAGGAAAACGTCGTAAACGCTCCCAGGAAACCGATCAGGATTCCGGTCCGCAGTATCGGATCGATCAGCAGTCTTTCCTCCAGGAGGTGGTAAAGGAATCCAATCAGTAAACAACCTGTCAGATTCACAACCAGGGTTCCGGCAGGGAAACTCTCACCATGTCGCCTGGCCACCCACCCGGACAGCAAGTAGCGACAGAGAGTACCCCCCAAGCCGCCCAGGCCGACGGCAAGTAGACGTTCCATATGACACCTTCTCCAAAACTCAGTTTATGCAGGGCAGTGGAGCTAAATCGTAACATCCAGAGGACTAACCACGAAGAGGACTCGGGAATGACGATTTTCGATTTGCGATTTTCGAATGTCGCGTTTATCCTGCGCCCCCGGGGAGTAAGACCCAAGCCCCAAGCACCAATTCCCAAGCCTTCGAGACCTCAAGACCCAAGACTCAAGACCGTTCGAAGT
>JAUWTT010000214.1 GCA_030614585.1 Acidobacteriota bacterium | reverse complement strand
CATTTCCCCTGGCTAACTTCATTGCCGTGACAGGCGTATCCGGGGCAGGGAAGTCGTCTCTTGTGGACGGAGTGCTCTATCGTTCGTTGGCACGACATCTCTATAAGGCGCTTGCGGAACCCGGTTTCGTTGGAGAGGTGAACGGTGTCGAGCACATAGATAAGGTGATCGAGATCGACCAGGCGCCGATCGGAAGGACTCCCAGATCCAATCCTGCCACCTACACCGGTGTATTCACTCCCATTCGAGAGTTATTCGCTCTTCTGCCTGAATCCCGGCTCCGAGGTTACAAGCCGGGTCGTTTCAGTTTCAACGTTAAGGGTGGCCGCTGTGAGGTCTGTCGGGGAGGCGGGGTCCGCAAAGTCGCGATGAATTTCCTGCCCGATGTGTTTGTGAGGTGCGAGGCATGTCAAGGGAATCGGTACAATCGCGAGACGCTTTCGGTCAAATACAAAGGGCACACCATATCGGACATCCTTGAGATGCCGATCGAGAAGGCCTACACGTTGCTGGAGGCCATCCCTCCGATTAAAGCGAAGCTCCTCACTCTACTCAATGTAGGCCTTGGGTATATCAGTCTGGGGCAATCCTCGACAACTCTTTCCGGTGGTGAGGCGCAGCGGGTCAAGCTGGCTAAAGAGCTCAGTCGGAAATCAACAGGAAGGACCCTGTACATCCTTGATGAGCCGACGACTGGACTCCATTTTGAAGATGTTAGCAAGCTTCTTGACATCCTCCAGGAACTGGTTGATCTTGGGAATACCGTGATAGTCATCGAGCACAATCTGGATGTGGTCAAAAGCGCAGATTGGATTATCGACCTCGGACCAGAGGGGGGTGACAAGGGAGGGAAGATAGTGGCCGAAGGTCCTCCTCGGGAAGTAGCTCGTTTGGCAGGTTCTCATACAGGTAAGGCACTCGCCCCTCTATTTGATTTGCCCTGCCCGGACGGGGATGCGGGTACAGGTAAGCCTTGTTAGATTCTATTTCCAGAGGAACCTATGTCCAGATACAAGTTGTTCGATTTTGAGAAGACTCGCCGGTATTCACTAAAGGACCGTCCGAGCAAGGTGGGAGAGGTTGATATGGCCTTGCCTTTTGCGGGGGCATCCATTTCCGAGTTCTTCGACTCGCTGCCAAACCTCTTGGGAGCTAGAGACTTACAGCTTCTTGCAGACAGAATCCTGACAGCTCGGCAGAAGCAGAAACCGATCATTTGGGGGATTGGCGGGCATGTCATCAAGGTCGGCCTGGCTCCGGTACTGATCGACTTGATGAACCGGGGTTTGGCCACTGCTTTTGCCGGCAATGGCTCAGCGGTGATACACGACTTCGAGCTGGGTTTCGCCGGCCGGACTTCTGAGGATGTTGAAGAGGGTTTGATCACTGGTAGGTTTGGCATGGCCGAAGAGACGGGCAGTCTTATGAATCGGGCAATCGGAAAGGGTTCTGCTGCTGGGAAGGGGTTGGGCGAAGCGCTGGGTGAGATGATGGATGAAGAGAAACTTGACCATGCCGATCTCTCACTGGTACTGCAAGCATTCCGTCAGGGTGTCCCCTTTACCGTCCACTTGGCCATCGGTACCGATACCATCCACGGACATCCTGAAGCGTCAGGTGAAGCACTGGGTGCTGCTTCTTACACGGATTTCAAGATCTTTACCCAGCAGGTTGTGGATCTGAACGACGGTGGGGTGTACCTGAACGTAGGATCAGCTGTCGTGCTCCCCGAGGTGTTTCTCAAAGCGGTGTCAGCTGTCCGCAGTACCTCTCGAGAGTTAGAGAATTTCACCACTGCCAACCTGGATTTTATTCAGCATTACCGGCCTTTGCAGAATGTCGTCAAACGGCCTGTATCCAGGTCAGGCCTCGGAATCGCCCTGACAGGACACCACGAGATAATGGTTCCCTTGTTGGCGGCACGACTGCTTTCCTCGACCAGGACCTGATATGAAGTCTGGTCTGAAGGCGCGGAAGCTTGAGCTGCCAAATTCATTTCTGCATCGCTTCGGCAACCGTAACCCGATTCTGTAGCTTTACTATGAGAGTTGGAATAGTCGTCCCTGCGCTAAACGAAGAGGACTCGATCGGCAGCGTTGTCGACCGGATTGTCCGATCCGCTGAGCCGCACGGAGCGTTTAGGGTGGTCGTCTGCGATAACCAATCATCGGATAACACAGCCAAAGTTGCGCTCGGCGCGGGGGCTGAAGTGGTTCAGACTCAAAGTCGAGGCTATGGGGGTGCCTGCCTCCGTGCTATTGAGCACTTAGGGGATTGGCCCGATGTGCTGGTTTTTATAGACGCAGATGGCTCCAGCCGTCCGGAGGAAATGAGTTCCTTAATTGAGCCTTTGCGAACCGGTCGAGCTGAGCTGGTTCTGGGGCAGCGGACCTTTTCATCGGCGATGACCCTGGTTCAGCGCTGGGGAACGCGACTTGCTGTTTCTCTGGTCAACCTCCGCTGGGGGTGCTCATTCCGCGATATGGGACCATTTCGTAGTATCACGTTGAAGGGCTACCGTCGCCTCGGCATGCGTGACCGCACCTGGGGGTGGACAATCGAAATGCAGATTCTTGCGGTCTTGCAAGGAGTGAAAACGATCGAGGTGCCGGTGGCTTGGGAGCATCGAATTGCAGGAAGGTCCAAAATCAGTGGCACCCTGTCGGGAGCCATTAGGGCGGGAACCCGGATCCTCTGGACCGTTGGCATGTATTCACTCCGTCGACGTGTTGGGGAAGAAGTAAGAAGTAAGTAGTAAGTGGTTATCGGTTATCAGTAATCGGTGATCGGGGAAGACTAAATCGCTAGGGTCTTCTTGTGCTTTTGTGACTTAGTGGTAAATCTTCTTGCCCCCCCACCTTAACCGAAAACCGATTACCGATCACCGATTACCGGTTCGCCCGGCATCCGGCATCCTCCTTCGCTCTTCGAGCTATGGAGGACAGGTCCGGTTTCACCGATCACCGATTACCGATCACCGCTTGGTTGTTCGTTACCCCTCATCCCTGCTTTTCTCCAGTAGTTCACTGTAGATATGTCGAATCTGCTCCCGCGTTTCCGACAGATCTCGAGACGTATCAATAATGTAGTCCGCATATCCGATCTTCTCGAGCAGGGGCATCTGGCTGCTCACGCGTCTCATAGCTTCGGACTTGCTGAGCGCGTTCCTTTTCATCAGTCTTAGGAGCTGTATCCACGGAGGGCAGTAGATGACGATAACGACATTGTACTTGGCGTAACTCCCCACCTCGACCATAAGAGCCGCGTCAGTCACCACCATCGAATACTGGTGAGGCTTGCTCTCTAAGTCCTGGACCAGACGGTCCTCCTCGGCGAGGACAAATGGATGGACTATCGAGTTAAGCTTGCTTCTTGCCGAGTCATCTGAGAAAACGAGATCGCCCAGCTTCGCGCGGTCCAATTCTCCGTCTTTACCAACCATGTCAGGGCCGAATTCGTCAAGGATCTGCCGATAAGCAGGCTGTCCATGCTGAACCACCTCGTGGGCAATCTTATCGGCATCAACTGTGAAGGCTCCGAGTTGGTCGAAGCAGAGTAGTGCTTTGCTTTTTCCACAGGCGATTCCACCTGTAAGGCCGACTTTTAGCACGCTGCATACCTCATCTTCAAAAGTAGAAAGTGACCCAATCGCTCCAACATGGCTCAGTGCCTTGAGGAGAGATCCGGATCTTAAACGGGTTCCAAGCCTTCAGATCGTGCCACAGCTCTCTGGGCAAGGGGCCCATAATCTGGTGATTTCCTTCTATTTCGTATCTTCCTTCCACGTGGTGGTCGCCTTCTCCGATGTCGTACTGAATTAGATACGCGGTACTCATGTCCCCGCTCCAGTCAAAAAGGAGCGCCCCCGTGTGTACGTCATAGTCAAGTGTTGATCCATTTCCCGGTGTGAAGATGCGTGGGCAACTGTCTTTGCGTGTGTGCTGAACCGCTTGCGGCACACGGCTGAAAGAACTTGTCCTGAGTTCACCGGTCTCTACGAGCCAGCCATTGAGCTCTTGGTCCAGAGCCCTGGTGAGCTCAGGGTGTGTGTCGGCGGTATTCGTCTTTTCACCGGGATCTGATTCCAAGTCGTAGACTTCGCCTGTGGAGATGTATTTGAACCGGCCTTTGCGAATGGCTCTGACCCATTCTTTCTCCCGATTCTTCGGCGTCTGGTTGCCGGCGATGACCGACTCGAAAAAGAGCGACCGCTTCGGGATTGGCGAGAACAGGTCTACTCCTGCAACCGGACTCTTTGGTTGGGCGCCGAGTAGACGGGTTACTGTGGGAAAGATGTCGATCTGACTGACGGGCGCGTTAACCACTCTGCCGGCAGGAACGGTTTCGGGCCACGAAATGATGAGTGGAATTCTGATGAGTTCTTCGTATAGCTTGGCTCGGAGCGAGGTTGAGGCGTGGCCCACGAAACCGTGATCCAGCAATTCTTCTCCGTGGTCCGCTGTCAGGATTATCAGAGTGTTCTGGAGTTCGCCACTCTTTTTCAGCAGCTCGAGAACGTCTCCGAAGAAACGGTCCACCCGCCGAATCTCCTCGTCATAGAGCAGATCGAGGATTGCTCTGTCTTCATCGACAAACTTCGTCGAGCCATACGGTACGATTGCACCGCTCAAAACAGCTTTGATTCCCGGGCTCTTCTCCAGGTTTTCCCTGGTGTCGGGAAGAGCTTCCGGAGCCGGTCGGTACGGCTGATGAACGATCGTCGTGTGGAACCACAGGAAGAAGGGGGACTGGGTGTCTGTTCCCAGGTTCTTCTCCAGCCAGTTGAGGAGAGTGGACTCCTCTATTGAGCCAAAGTAGTCCTTCGCAATCTCTCCCAGACCCAGGTTGAGGTAATAGGGAGCGAATGTGAAAAAGTTGAGGTTCGGGACACGGTACCCCTTTTCGCGAAAGATCTTAGGTAGAGTGACAAGGTCGGGAGAGCCCATCTGGTCACGGTTGTTGATACCGTGAGTGGGAGGGTAGAGACCTGAGAGAATGGAGACGAGTCCCGGGGCAGTCCAGGCCGAAACGCTGTAGGCGTGACTAAAGACGGTTCCAGTCCTCGCCCATGCGTCGATGTTGGGTGTAGTGCCCTTCTGGTATCCATAGACTCCAAAACGGTCGGCCCGACATGAATCGATCGAAAAAAGGAGTACATTAGTCTCCTTTGCCCAGATTGAGTGTGTGCAGGACAGGAGAAAGGCCAGAACAAGAGTGGTGAGACGCATCTGAACTCTACCTCAGGAGACCCTTTTATATGGGTTGCCCAGCTTCCGCAAGGTGGGTCATGCCTTGTGATTCCGCTCGGACTTGATGATAGCATGTAGCCTGGGATATGGGTGGATTCTATCTCCGAGCCTTTGAGCTGCTGCCAGACTTCTTACAGCGACGGATTTTCCCGCTGGATCACTCGATTCATTCTTACATGTTGGATGTGAAGCCTGAGAACGCGGATGGCCTTGTGTTGGATGCGGGCTCGGGAGAGGGGAGGTTCCGAAACTACTTCTCGGACTGTGGGTACGTCGCTCTGGATTCCCAGGTTGGTGACATGGGCTGGGACTACTCAAATGTGGACGTGGCAGCGGACCTTGCTGCAATTCCTATCCCTGCCGGTTCAACGGATGTTGTGTTGAACATTCAAGTTCTTGAACATGTGCCTGATCCCCAGAAGGTGGTTGATGAGTTTTTCCGCGTGCTGAAGCCGGGTGGAAAGCTACTGCTGACGGCTCCGCAGGGCTGGCACGAGCATCAACAACCGAACGATTTTTTCCGGTTCACGCAGTACTCCTTGACCTCCATTTTTCTAAGGGCCGGCTTTCGAAGCGTTGAGGTGCATCCGATTGGTGGGTACTTCCATTACCTTGGTCACCGCCTCACGTACATTCCGAAGATCCTGTTTCAGAGAAGATCTGGGTGGCTCAGGGTGATGCTCTTCCCACTCGAGTTTCTGAGCCTGGTTGTGTTCTGTTTCCTGGCTCCGCTCGTCTGCTATTACTTTGATTCCCTCGACAGAGATAAGGAATTCACTTTGTGTTACAAATGTATCGCCACAAAGGAATAACCTGTTTGCATGATTGAGACATCAAGTTGAAACTCATGGTCGGGAACCGCATCTTATTGAGAGTGAAGATATTTTGGGGGCGACTTGGATTCGACGGGAGTAATTGACGTAGTAGATGCATGTCGAGGCTGTCGATCCTCGTAAAAAACGACGGCAAACTTGATAAGTGCCAACGATGAGTTAGCCTTAGCTGCGTAAAAACTCGCAGTCGGCTCCCCTGTTCAGTCCGTGGGACAGGACGAGGCGTCACATTAGCGGACTTTTCAGAGGTCCTGATCTCTCCCAGGGATTCTCTGAGAACCTTTTGGGAGGGCGTCGAGTGAGTCTCTTTGCCGAGCTTCGAATGCTTGCCCGATGTAACAGTGAAGCCGGATATGCATGTAGAGTCTGCTGCTGAAGGCTTTCGGACGTGGGTTCGATTCCCACCGCCTCCACCAGTCTTCGTTTCTCAAACCGTTAGCGGTTTGAGAAACTTCGCCTTGGCAAGCCATTGACAAGGCGAACCCGACTTGTGAGGGCATAGCCAACGGCGACGCCCCAAGGGGAAGACTGCCGCGGCGTAGCTGACAAGCGAAGCCGGGCAAACCAATCACCCTACTCTATGGATAACACGTTTCATTACGTTTACATTCTAACCAGTAAAATTGACAAAATCCGCCATTACACGGGAGTTACAACGGATATTGAAGCCCGCCTGAGGGCTCACAATGTCGGTCAAGTTCCCCACACTGCTAAGTACCGTCCCTGGCACTTCACGTTCTGTTATTTCAGGTTGCGGCGTAAGACTAAAATTAGAAAGAGGCTTGTTTTAGGATACGGTCGAACAATGAAACGTGAACTCTTGGGACATCTCGAGCGTTTGGGTATTG
>JAUWTT010000023.1 GCA_030614585.1 Acidobacteriota bacterium | reverse complement strand
AGAGCCTTCTGTGACTGTGACCGGTCCCCTGGCAATCCTCGCGATCTTATCCGGGTTAGGGGGCCTCATAGGGTTGCCGGCCTGGCTGGGACACAATTATTTCGAAGAGTTTCTGGAACCTTCATTCGATACAGCCTATCGGGCGCAGAGTCACACCGAAGCTCACGGCCATGCTCTCGAGATAGCAATGACCGTACTGGTCGTGGGACTGGCCCTGGCAGCCATGTACTTCGCCTACCAGGTCTTCGTGAAGAACCCCAAGCGGGCCGAGCGAATTGCAGCTCGATTCCCGACAGCTCACCGGTTGATGCTGAACAAATTCTATGTAGACGAGATCTATGACGCGGCGATCATCTGGCCGATAGAACGCCTGTCTCGCAGCTTTCTGTGGAAGGGCATCGATATTGGAATTGTTGATGGTGCCGTAAACGGAGTGGCTTCATTAGCGCTGCGGTGGAGCAACCGGGTGAAGAGGTTGCAGAGCGGCTATGTCCGTGTATATGCAAACTGGATTCTTTCCGGTGCGGTTCTGATTCTCCTCTATTACTATTTCGCGAGTTGACATAATGCTTGGCAACGAGAACATCCTCACTACACTGCTTCTAATTCCGACCGTGGGTGCGATCCTGCTTGCGCTGCTCCCGGACCGCAACCACTCGCTGATCCGAAATGCGACCCTTGCCGTCACGGTCCTGACGTTTGTCTGCTCGTTGCCGCTCGCATGGAGACTCGATGCTCAGAATGGCGGCATGCAATTCGTGAAGGACCTCCCCTGGATTCAGGCGGGAGGATTCACCATTAGCTATCACATCGGGATTGACGGCATCAGCCTTTTCCTGGTCGTACTGACGACGTTTCTCATGCCACTTGCCGTCCTCGGCAGCTGGAGCATTACTCGAAATGTCAAAGCGTACATGATCCTCGTGCTCCTGCTCGAGGTAGGGATGCTTGGAGCTTTTGTAGCTCTGGACCTGGTCCTGTTTTATTTCTTCTGGGAGGCCATGCTGATTCCGATGTACTTTCTGATCGGGATCTGGGGCAGTAAGAACCGTGTCTATGCTGCGGTGAAGTTCTTCCTTTATACCGCTTTCGGCTCGCTTCTAATGCTCGCGGCTCTCATCGCTTTGTACTTCCTTAATTCAGGTAGCAGCTTCAACATTGTCCAGATCACCGAGCGCTTAGCAGATGGGAGTATCTCGGTTAACCCACTGGGTGAGGTATTGCTTTTTCTGGCATTCTTTATCGCCTTTGCCATCAAAGTCCCGCTGTTTCCATTCCATACCTGGCTTCCTGACGCCCACGTCGAAGCCCCGACTGCGGCCTCAGCAATACTGGCTGGAGTACTCCTTAAGATGGGAACCTACGGACTTCTGCGCTTCTGCCTTCCAATGTTCCCCCGGGCTGCCGTGGAATTGGCGCCCATGGTCTGCGTCCTGGCAATCATCGGTATCATTTACGGCGCGCTTGTTGCCATGGTCCAGCCCGACGTCAAAAAGCTCGTGGCGTACTCGTCCGTCAGTCACCTGGGCTTCGTGGTACTCGGGATATTTGCCTTCAATCTGACATCAATTGAAGGTGCCACTTACCAGATGCTGAGCCACGGAGTTTCCACCGGTGCTCTGTTCCTATTGGTTGGAATGCTCTATGACAGGCGCCACACCAGACTGATTGAGGATTTTGGCGGGATTGCCCATAAGATGCCGATTTTTGCGACCGTGTTCCTGATTATCACTCTCAGCAGCATCGGGCTTCCAGGATTGAACGGCTTCGTTGGGGAGTTTCTAATTCTGCAGGGGACATTCCTCAAAAGCCATATCTATGCTGTCTTTGCTGCATCTGCAGTGATCCTGGCCGCTGTTTACATGCTCTGGATGTATCAGAGAGTCTTCATGGGCAAGCTGAACAACGAAGCAAACAAACAGTTGCTGGACCTGACTCCGCGCGAAATTCTGACGGTGCTGCCTTTCATTCTCATGGCGATCTGGATGGGTGTATTCCCGGGAACTTTCCTGCGAAAGATGGATGCATCAATGCAGAAGGTCGTTGACCGGATAGAAGAGGTTCATCAGGATCAGGTTTACCGCGTTGAGAACCGGCGGTTGGGGACCGAACCCGAGTGATTACCCAGAATCGTCAAGATTGAAATGGATATCAATTACACTGCGCTGCTTCCAGAAATCATATTGTCAGTTGCCGGCATCATCCTGATGCTCCTGATCCCGTTCGTGCCCAGGGAGAGTCAGCCCAAGCTGGGGTATGTCGGGCTTGTGGGAATCTTGCTGGCCCTTTGTGCTCTTGTGCTGCAGTGGGGAGGGGAGCGCGGGCTCGCCTTCTTCAACATGGTGTTCCAGGACGATTTTGCAAACTTTTCGAAGTTGATTTTCCTCCTCAGCGTTGGTGCCATTACGGCGACTTCGATGCACTACCTGGCCCAGGATCGGCTGCTCAAAGCTGAGTATTTCTCTCTGCTCCTTTTCTCTACGGTGGGCATGTGTCTGATGGCGGCAAGTGCAGACCTGATCATGACGTTTCTCGGCATCGAGATCCTGTCGATCTCCACTTATGTCCTGGCCGGATATCGGTCGTCCGAGATGAAATCGACTGAGTCGGCGCTGAAGTACTTTATTCTTGGTGCTTTCTCGACGGCATTTCTGCTCTACGGAGTTGCTCTCGTTTACGGAGCTACCGGCACAACAAAGTATCTTCAAATTTCGCATGCGATCAGCGACATGGATTCCTACCCGGTGTTTCTCCTTTTGGGAGTTGGATTCATGATCGTCGGGTTTGGATTCAAAGCAGCATTTGCCCCGTTTCATGTTTGGACCCCAGATGTCTATGAGGGGGCTCCTATCCCGATTACTGCACACTTGGCCGTCGCTTCCAAAGCAGCGGCTGTGGTCGCGTTTCTGAGAATCCTGTTTCAGGTGGTGCCCGACTTGAGTTTACAGTGGCAAGAGCTGCTTTGGATCTCAGCAGTCCTGACCATGTTAATCGGAAATATCGCGGCGCTGACCCAGTCAAATATCAAACGGATGCTCGCTTATTCTTCGATTGCACATGCGGGGTACCTGCTCGTCGGTTTGACGGCCAATTCGACAATGGGTGCTCAGGGCGTGCTCTTTTACCTGATGGCTTATGCGTTCATGAATCTGGGTGCCTTCACGGTAGTGCAGCTGGTTGCACGGCAGGGAGAGGCTAACGTCGAGATCAAGGATTACGCAGGGCTCGGTTTCAAGTACCCGCTTTTGGGTCTAGCGCTCTCTGTCTTCATTGTCTCGCTTGCTGGAATCCCGTTGACCGCAGGCTTTACTGGAAAACTGTTCCTGTTTTCGGCTGCCATTCAGCAGGGGATGTATTGGCTGGTTGTGATTGCGGTGGTTGCCTCCGCAATAGGGATTTACTACTACATCCGTGTACTCGTATTCATGTACATGAAGGAGCCGGAAGGCGAGATCGAGTCTGTTGGAATCCCCGGAGTAGCACGCATTGTGATTCTGATTATGGTTCTGGGTACCCTTTACCTGGGTGTACTTCCGGGATCGGTACTGAGGATGGCGAGTGAGGCGGTCAAGTTTTGAAAGAAGCGAAGAAGGGCCTGGAAGACAGAATCAGGAAGCTGGATTACGAACTTCAGACCGAACTTCCGAAAGCTCTGGAGAAAGCGCTCGAAATGGGCGATCTAAGAGAGAATGCCGAATACCAGACTGCTAAGGAGCGTCAGTCTATCGTCCAGGCCGAACTGGCAAACCTCAGAAAGCGCCTTTCCGATCTCTCCATGGTCAATCTCAACAAGATTCCTGAAGGTAAGGTGTCTTATGGATCAACGGTTGTCCTCTACGATCTCGATCGAGAGGAAGAAGTCACCTATGATCTAGTCACGAGTGAGGAATCAGACGTTGCACAAGGGAAGATCTCAACCTCTTCGCCCATTGGGAAGAGCCTGATGGGACGAGAGGCAGGCGATGAGGTTTCGATCCGAACGCCGGGCGGGCAGCGCAATTACGAAATTATGAAACTGACCACCATTCACGAGAAGAAGGAGTAGGCTGACCTCCTGAGTTCCGAGTGCCCCTGATCTTGCCTGCAGAATCCGTTGATTTTACCACCAAGGTCACCAAGGTCACCAAGAATCAAGAGTTTACCTTAACAAGGCCCGAGCACGCAGATCAGCCGTCAAGACGAAGAAGTGTCCCTAAGGGATTCATAACAAACGCCTTTTCCCCTTTGTGCTATTGGTGCCTTGGTGGTTCTTGCTAGCAGCAGTTGAGACTCCCCTTCCGCTCGCATTGAGACCCAAGTCCGAGGACAGGTGTAGAATTGTATTGATGGTGCGAAAGAAAGGTCGTAAGCGGAGAAAGCTGGAACGCCACTACGTTTTTTGGATTACCTATGCGGTTCTCCTGCTTGCTGCAATAGGGTTCGGCGGGCTGGCAGGGTTGCTGTTTGGCTACGCTATTGATCTTCCCCGGGTCGAGGAACTCCAACAGAATCAGCCCAGCGTGGTTTCCTCTGTTTATGGATCGAATGGTGAAGTGATTGGCCAGTTCGCTGCTGAGAAACGGATTCTTGTCTCCTACAGGCAGGTTCCGAAACAGATGCGTGACGCGATCCTCGCAGCTGAAGATGCTGCTTTCTTCAGGCATCCGGGATTCGACTTTCAGAGACTTCTCGCCACAGTGATCAACGATATTCTTCACTGGGAGCTCAAGGGTGGATCGACCTTGACGATGCAACTCAGCAAGATGCGTTTTACGAGCGAGGAGAAGACCTTCGAACGGAAGATCAAGGACATCCTATACGCGATCAACATCGAAAAAACATATTCCAAGGAACAGATTTTCACTTTCTACGCAAACCAGATCACGATGGGCCATGGTCGGTATGGAATCGCGGCGGCGGCGGACTTCTACTTCCACAAGACGCTTGATGAACTCACCCTGTCGGAATCAGCTCTGCTGGCCGGTATCATCCAGGCACCCTCTCGTCACTCCCCCATCAACCGTCCCGACCGCGCCCTGAGCCGGCGTAACTGGGTCTTGGGTCAAATGCTGGACAAGGGTCTGATCACCGAAGTGAAATACCGGGAGGCCCTTGATGAGCCGTTGACGGTAAAGGGAAGAGATGATGAGCAGTCCCCCGCCCCCTACTTCGTCGAGGAAGTTCGGAAGTTCTTGAGCGACGAATATAAGACGGACCAGATTTGGCAGGAAGGGTTGATGGTCTACACGACTCTGGACTACGACATGCAGATGGCCGCTCAGAGAGCTTTGCGAAAAGGTCTAACAGAGTTTGATCGGACCCGTCGAGGTTGGGCCGGGCCCATCAGGAACATCCTCGAGGATGGAGTTAAACCGGATGAATTCGTTAGCCCCGATTGGGGGCAACTGTTTTACAAAGATCAGCTGGTGACGGGACTCGTACTTGAGTCCGATGCAGCCTCTGCACAGGTGAAACTGGGCAGCTACACTGCCACGATAACGCCGAAGGAGATTGCCTGGACGAAGCGCAAGAAAGTCGATCAAGTGCTGAAACCGGGTGACGTTGCGTGGTTCAGGCTCGAGAATGTGGACCGAAACAGGAGAATCATTGACGCGGTGCTGGACCAGATTCCAGAAGTACAAGGCGCGGTGTTCATACTCGACAATCGAACTGGTGCTATTCGCGCCATGGTGGGTGGATTCGACTTCAAATACAGCAAGTTCAACCGGGCTATTCAGGCGCTGCGGCAGCCCGGTTCTATTTTCAAGCCATTCACCTACGTTGCAGCCATGGAAGCCGGTTTCGCACCGCATGATCAGGTATTGGACAGTCCCGTAGAATTCCAGGACGCACTCGGTCGCCCTTACGCACCAACCAACTGGGATGACGAGTTCAAGGGGCTTATAACGATTCGCCAGGCCTTGGCCGAGTCACGGAACGTCCCGACCGTGAGATTGGCGAATGCTTTGGGCCCGGCTACGATTGCCGGCGTTGCGAGTCGCTTTGGATTCAGGCAGGAGTTCCCCCCCTATCTCTCGATCGCCTTGGGTTCTGTCGAAGTGACTCTCTCGGAGATTGTCTCCGCCTTTAGTTGTTTCCCGAACCGAGGGGTCAGAGCCGAGCCATACTTCGTCAAGAGGGTTGAAGACCATAATGGTGTCCTCCTTGAAGAGCACAGGCCAAGTGTTCACGACGCAGTAGTTACCCCTGAAGTGGCTGATAAGATGCTGTATCTCATGCGGGAGGTCGTCAGGAGAGGCTCGGGTAGTTCACTCAGAGGGATGGGCCACCCGCTTGGAGGGAAAACCGGCACAACGAACGAGGCTACCGACGTCTGGTTTGTCGGCTTCACCACGAAAATAACTGCTGGTGTGTGGGTCGGTTATGACGAAAAGAAGTCGCTTGGAGACCGTGTTTATGGCAGCACGCTCGCATTGCCCATCTGGAAAGAGTTCATGACAGAGATTCTTGCGGATCAACCTCCCGAGCAGTTTGACATCCTTTATGAACCGCTGGATCCCGAAGAGGCTCGGATTGTTGATGGCGATGGAACTACGGACACGGAGTCGGTGGAAGGAGAAACTGATCAGCCGAAGATCAAGAAACCATTCCAGGTTGAGGATATAGCCCCGCCGCCGAATTAATGTCAAATGTCAAATGTCAAATGTCAAGTGTCAAATGGTGGATAGGCGGCACAAACCCTACTGCTCTCTTTACGACTTGGCGTAAGACGAATTCAAGTGTCCGGTGTCAGCTAAGAACCACCAAATCACAAAGACACGAGAAGATCCTAGTAGTGATTTCGTGCTTTTGTGGTTGATCCTGAATTAACGCCTCGTTGAGTATATCTGGAATTCTCCTTCGCTCGGCAAGGCACGGGTGCAGGTACAGGTCCGGCATCTGAAATCTGGCGTCTGGAATCCGCATCCCGTCACTTTTCGCGACTGATAATCGAGTTGGGGAGTTCCAGTAAAGCGTCTTTGTAGACGGAATCGGACAAGCCGGAGAGTCTATCTGCCGCTCGAATCGCATACTCTCGGGCCGATTTCCCGGCTTCTTGAAGTGTTCCGTACGAATGGACGAGTTCCATAATCCTGGCTTTATTCGCGTTCCCGAAATCCCTTGCCGTCACCACATCCTCAATAAACCGCCGCTCATCTGGGGTGACTTTCTTGAGTAGGTTGATAATGGGAAGTGTCACATTCCCCTCCTCAAGATCCTTCAGGACAGGTTTCCCGAGCACCTGCTGATCGGCTGTATAGTCGAGAAGGTCATCGGTTAACTGGAAAGCCATGCCGAGGGCTTCTCCATAATCGGCGAAGCGTTCCTCAGTTTCACTATCGCAATCGGCCAGGATCGCCCCTAAACGAGCACAACCGGAAAATAGATGTGCGGTCTTGTGCCAGCAGATGCTCAGGTGCTGTTCCTCCGACACATCAAGGCGATGATTCTGCTCCAGCTGGAGCAACTCACCTTCTACCATCTTCCGAGTGATATCGATCAGAATATCCAGAATGCGAAAGTTCTCTTCTTTCAGCGCAATCCAGAAAGCGGTCATATAGAGCCAGTCACCAAACAGAACGGTGACTGCATTCCCCCATTTCGCATTGAGAGAAGGTCTTCCACGCCTGACCGGGGACTTATCGATGATGTCATCGTGTACCAGAGTGGCGACGTGGATCAATTCAACCACGACGCCCAGGCGCAAGGACGCCTCTCCGTTGAACCCGAAGTGTTTTGACGCCAGCAACAACAGGCTGGGCCGAAGTCTCTTTCCTCCACTGGTGTGCAGGTATTTGTTCATCTCGTCGACAAGACCGAGGCTGGAAACAGCCTCTGCCTTCAGACGCATTTCGACATCACGCAATTCAGGCTCAATCAACTGAAAGATGCGTGCAGAAGTTATTGAATCACTGGGAGCTAATCTCATTTGGATTGAAGCCGGTAGTATATCGACAAGAGCTATCTCAAGCGAGCACCCAATGTAACGTCTTCGTTAAAAGTTACCAGAACCGGGTTCCCTTCATCCGATGCCGCTACAACCATTCCGTTGGACTCCACTCCCATCAATTTGGCGGGCTTCAGGTTGGTAACGACAGCTACCAGCCTGCCTTTCAAAGTCTTCGGTTCGTACGCTTCTCCTATCCCCGCCACTACTTGTCTTTTCTCATCGCCCAGGTCCACTATGAGCCGCAGGAGCTTTGACGACTTGGGAACCTTCTCAGCTTTCACGATCTTGCCGACCCTCATTTCGACTTTTGCGAAGTCTTCAATCGAAATGAGAGGACTTTCCTTGATCGATGCCGGCTTTCTCTCGACTTTCGCTTCTGCCTTCGCTGGTGACTCCATCCCAAAATCCCCAAGGTCCAGCCTCGGGTAAACCGGTTCGACCTCTCCAATTTTCGAACCCACTTTGAGGCTTCCCCAGAGTAGTGAACTCAGTCCAATACTTTCCAGATCGGTCTTCACACCCAACTGCCGGAGAATAGAGACCGCACCGTCCGGGATAATAGGGCTAAGCATGGCTGCCAGTATCCGAATCGTTTCGGCGGCATTGTAGAGAACCGTTGCCAATCGCTCCTTTTTGCCCTGATCGCGGGCCAACTTCCAAGGTTCATTGGCGACAAGATACCTATTGGTGGCCGATATGAGCTCCCACACGTTCTCCAGACCTTTGCTGATCTCGTAGTTATCAAAATTCTTACGATAGAGCTCGACAGTCTCCTTAGAAAACGAGATCAGCTCTCCATCGCCACCTTCCGAAGCCCCTGGTTCGGGAATCTCTCCATCGAAGTAGTTCTGGATCATCTTGAGCGTTCGGCTCGCGAGGTTCCCAATGTCGTTGGCAAGATCACTGTTGACTCGTTTAACAAATGCTTCATACGAGAAATCTCCATCCCCACCTATAGGTATTTCCCGGAGGAGGAAGTACCTAATGTAATCGGCAGGCAGCTTTTCAGCTAACTCGTCAGCACCGATGAAGTTACCTCGAGACTTGGACATTTTCTCGCCATTTACGGTCCACCATCCGTTCACCAGGATATGCCGTGGTGGCTCCAACCCGGCGGCCATCAAGAATGCGGGCCAATAGACGGCATGAAAGCGGAGAATATCCTTTCCGATCAACTGCACATCAGCCGGCCACGCCTTGTTGAACTTACTCTCATCGCTTCCGAACCCAATTCCAGAAAGGTATCCTGTTAGAGCATCGAACCAGACATAGTAAATGTGTTTCTCGTCGTCCGGAATTGGAATTCCCCAACTGAACGATGTTCTACTGATACTGATATCTCTCAGCCCACCTTTCACGAAGCTGGTGATCTCGTTCATTCGAGTTTGTGGCATCACGAACGTGGGATTACTTTCGTAGAAGCTAAGCAATTTTTCCTGAAAAAGAGAGAGTTTGAAGAAGTAGCTCTCTTCAGTCATAAACTCCGTGGCACGGCCGCAGTCCGGGCAGCTCTTTTCTCCCTCGGGGACGTAGGCCTCACAACTCACACAATAGTTCCCGCTATATTCACCCAGGTAGATGAATCCACTCTCCTTTATCCGCTTGGCGATTTCACCTACCGCCACAGAATGCCGTGCCTCTGTGGTCCGAATGAACTCATCAAACTCGATCCCAAGGGTCGTCCAGGTCTTCTTAAACTCCCCAGCATACTTGTCGGTCAATTCCTGAGGAGACATCTCCTGTTCCCGGGCTGCTCTTTCGATCTTCAGCCCATGTTCGTCGGTTCCCGTGAGCGCACATACCTTCAACCCGCAAAGCCTTTTGTAACGTGCAATGGCGTCGGCGATCACGGTTGTATAAACATGCCCAACATGCGGCATTCCGTTCACGTAGTACAGTGGTGTGGTTAGATAGAATTTCTTGCTCATGACTGCAGCTCAGTAGAACGATCCGTCAGTTTCTTCCTTATCTCCTTGAGAGGCAAACCGGTCTCACTAGCGACTCTTCTCAGATCATCATACTCGGGAGTTGCGTTGACAACCTTCCCTCGGTACTTGCTGACTTTGAACCGAACCTGCCCAAACTCAGTCTCCACAACGCGAACATCTCGTTCAAGAGCATAACGCTCAAGAAGTGAGCTCCTCACCCCGAGGGTCGTCGTCTCACGGAAGACCAACTCAAGCATTCGGTCGCGTTCTTGAGGACGGCACAGGATCGAGAGTTGCACTCCCGGACGGTTCTTCTTCATCTGGATCGGCGTGAAATAGGCGTCGAGCGCGCCCTCCTCTAACACTCGACCCAGGATGTGCCCCAGAGTCTCTGGATCCATATTGTCAATATTAGTCTCAAGAACCTGGACGTTCTCCTTGCAAGCCCCTTCGAACGGCAGAGATGCCGACGCCTGAGGTGATTTCTCTCCCAGCCCTAATCTTAGCATATTGGGGATTCCCGGCAGTTCCCGATCGCCTGCTCCAAAACCCCACTTCACAAACTTGATTGAGGACACTTCCGCGATGGGATCAACCAGGGCGCTAACAACCGCTGCACCTGTTGGCGTCGTGAGTTCTGCCTCGACTGAATCGAGACGGCATTTGAACCCTCGCAACAACTCCGCTGTAGCAGGCGCAGGAACCGGCCAGGTCCCATGTGAAAAGGTCACCACTCCACTCCCCAGATTCACGCTCGAGCAATAGAACTCATCCACCCCGAAATAGTCAAAACCTATGCAAGCACCGACTATGTCGACAAGAGAATCCACGGCTCCAACTTCGTGAAAATGGACGTCATCGACGGTACTCTGGTGAACCGATGCCTCAGCCTCAGCCAGTTTTAGAAAGATCGAAGTCGCCCTTTCCCTGACTTCCGGCTTCAGTTCACTGGCAGAAATGAGTTCTCTAATCTCCCTGAAATTATGGTGGCGCGGACCGTGTGTATGTCCTGCTCCATGAGACTCGTGATGGTGGTGATGATGACCGCCGTTGTCCTCATCCAACAGCACAACTTTCAAGTCGATTCCGAACAACCCCTGACGGTCGATCCGAGTGGCACGTAATTCATAGCCATCTAGTCCCAACTTGTCCAGCTCTCGACTCAGGTGCTCTATGGGGAGACCTATGTCGATCAGAGCCCCCAGGATCATGTCTCCCGCGATTCCATTGAAGGCATCAAAGTAAATTACTGTCGCCATTCTCGATCCTGCCTTTCTTACCGCCTATTGGATGCAACACTGCCCCACACTCGTCAATTGTGCCGGCGGAACCCCGCGAACATCCACTTGCATCATGCCAACCTCGGTTCCCCTCGTACTCGGACATCTCCGAGGCGAGACACACATTAGACCTTTTTCCGCTATCATACTCCGATATGCTTACAGAGCGGATAAGGTTGCTGAGATCTCAACTTGAAGGCTTCTTGAAAGACTTCTACGGCATCGAGCCCCCGGAGTTGCAGGTTGAAATACCGCCCCGAATTGAGTTTGGAGATCTCGCCTTTCCTTTCCCCTTTCAGCTAGCCAAGATCCTGCGGAAATCGCCGCGTCAGATAGCCGAGGAAGTGGTTGAGAGCGCTCCTCGAATGGAGGGTGTGGCAGGCCTGGAAGCGGCTGGTGCCGGCTTTGTTAACGTCTTTCTGGATCGCCGCCTGTTCTTTAAAGATCTCCGAGCCTGGCTCCACACAGGTGCACTTGAACTCACCGGTGGAAAGGTTGTCGTAGAACATACAAATATCAACCCGAACAAGGCTGCCCATATCGGCCACCTGCGGAACGCAATCCTTGGTGATACCTTCATCAGGTTACTCAAGAGTTCGGGCAGGCAGGTTGAAACACAGAACTACATTGACAATACTGGCGTTCAGGTAGCGGACGTCGTCGTCGGTTTTCACTTTCTCCGCAAACTGGACCTTTCCAAGATCGAAGAGTTGCAGGATTCCTTTGACTACTACTGTTGGGATCTCTATGCGGAAACCTCTGCATGGTATGAACAGGACTCGGCTCGGATAAAGTACCGTCTCGAGGTCCTCGAAGCTATTGAAGCGGGAGGAAATGAGTTTCATCTGATGGCGCAGTACGTGTCAGATCGTATTGTCAAAGCTCACCTGCGCACGATGGAGCGAATTGGCGTTAGCTATGACGTCTTACCCCGCGAGAGTGAAATCCTCCATTTGGAGTTCTGGGATGATGCCTTCCGGCAACTCAAGGAGAAAGAGGCCATCTTCTTCTCCGAAGATGGTCCAAACAAGGGCTGCTGGGTGATGGCTCTTCCTGGTGAAAACGGCCAGGAAGACGAGGAAAAGGTCATCGTGCGCAGCAACGGCACTGTGACTTACGTCGGAAAAGACATCGCGTACCAGTTGTGGAAGTTCGGGCTCCTGGGCAAGACCTTTCATTATCGACCTTTCCATACTGATCCCGAAGGCCGGGTCGTCTGGATCACTGACGATGTAGCCTCGGTGAAGGACGAGCCTGAATTCGGCGGAGCCAGCCGGGTCTATAACGTCATAGACGTCCGCCAGTCTTACCTCCAGAGAGTGGTGGTACAGGGATTGAGAAGATTGGGTTTTGACGAGGAAGC
This sequence comes from Acidobacteriota bacterium, assembly GCA_030614585.1. GTDB lineage: Bacteria > Acidobacteriota > UBA6911 > RPQK01 > JAPXNP01 > JAUWTT01. The sequence goes on along the minus strand of JAUWTT010000023.1, from coordinate 5,001 downwards.
CGACAATTCAACGCATTTCTCTTATGAGATGGTCGCCCTTTCTCCAAGCTGCAGTAGGGATCTTGGGATCGAATTGTCTGAGACTGACAAGGCCCGTCCCTACGTTGAGGTCTCTGGTCGGAAGGGGTTGGGAGTCAAGGCTGACGACTTAATCGACAAGCTGCTCGACAAGTCGTTAGAAGAAGTCCTTCGACGTCAGCAGGATCTCCCTCTTGAGAAATCCAAGCTCATTGCGCATCAGATAACCGTAGGAGCTCTTCGATATTTCATGCTCAAATACACGCGGAACGCTGTAATCGCTTTCGATTTTGGTGAAGCGCTGAGTTTTGAAGGTGAAACTGGTCCCTACCTCCAGTACTCAGTTGTTCGCGGGTGCAACATTTTCAGGAAGCTCTCAGAGCGTGCCCCAGCCCTGGCGGAACAGCTTGACGAAAATGTTCAGTCACACCTGTGGGACAATACAGCGATCAAGGGTCTCCTGGAAGACAATGCAGTCTGGCAATTGTTGCTTGACATCGGAAGGACTGAAGAGGTCGTTGAACAGTCAATTGATTCACTTGAAGTGGCCGGCATAGCGAAACACGCCTTCAACGTTGCCCAACAATTCAATCTCTTTTACCACAAGCATCATATTCTTTCGGAACCTGATGAAACCAAACGGCTGTTTTACCTGGCTGTTGCGGACACAGGCCGCCGAGGTTTAGTTAGACTTCTCGACCTTCTGGGCATCCCAGTTCCGGAGAGGATGTGATGTGGAAAGCGCTACTACTGATAGTTCTTTTTCAGGTGAGTGAACCTGCGGAGTCCAGCGGGCCCATCTTGCCGCTGGAGGACGTTCTATCTGAGAAGCGCCTCGCCAAGTACCAGACCACGACCAAGTACAATACGCGCCTCAAGATCCTGCGAGAAGCGCTCGAAATCAAGACCAAACAGCTGCCCGCCCTGATCGATCAGCGCAACCTGGCTAATATTTACCGTAGTTTGAGCGAAATGCGAACGATCTGTTCATTCGCAATGGACATTTCACTAGAAGAAACAAACGAGAAGAACCGCCGCAGCAAAGAGGTAAAGAAACTCGAAATCCGACTCCGGAAGTTGGGAGAGATCCTGAACGATAGCAAGTTGGAAGTTCCTCTCGAGAATAGAGCTCCCTTCGAGCAGACGAGACACAAGATCGAGGAACTGCGCGAGCAACTGCTGAGACAGCTTTTTGGGAGGGCTTTGGGCACCTCATCCAGCAACCGTTTCCAGTTTACGTCAGCCGCTATGACTTCAACGCCCCCTCCCGCACGAATCCAGCGAGGGCTTTGGGACCTGGACAAATTCACCGAAGAAGAATTCTTGGAGATACAAGAAAACCAAGAACTGCCTAAGCGTGTGGAAGTGCTCCTCAAGATTGCGGAGGCTCGCTTCGAAGAGATTGACAGGCGACAAAACGGCATAGAGTGGGAGGAAGAAGAACCGAATCCTCTCGAGTTTTATACCTACGAAGATATGTTATTTGCCTATACGAGAGCGCTTGATGCCATTATGTCGAATATCGATGAAAAGGCTGAGATGCGGACTGCTTCTGAAAAGGACATTCGTAAAGCGCTAAAGGAACTTGAAAAGAAGATCAGCAAATTCATTCCGAAACTTGAGGCACTGGAGGACCTTATCAGATCGCAGAAGGATGAAGCCCTTGCAGATCAGTATCTGGAGGCTTTGAAAACCTCAGACGTTGCCCACCAGGGGGCTCTCTACGGACTTGGCGCACCGACGGAGGACTAGCGGTCGGTCTTGAGTCTTGAGTCTTGAGTCTTGAGTCTTGTAGAGATTGTCCTATGATTCGGGCCCATGCTGTCAAGTCCAAACCTAAAGAGAATCCGAGATCCGATGCCTGCGTCCTATCCTTTGTGATCTTGGCGTGAGACGAATTGATTTCACGCAAAGCTCGCAAACGCCGCAAGGGGTCTCTTCGATTACGAGCACCCTCCTTCGCTAAAGCTATGGAGGGCAGGCGAGCACGAGCTAAGATACCAATACTCCAAGCCCCCAAGACCCAAGACACAAGACCCAGGTCCCAACCCATGTCCTGGCATACACCTCGATCACCGGTTACAGGGATCTGCGTTTGACTATCTCTTCAACCTCATGGCGGATCCAACTTATCCCGGCCACACCAACCGCTCCCGCAGCAAAAACCTCCTCAGCCCGAGATTCGTCCATGCCCCCCAACGCAAGGACGGGGATCGACGACTCTTGAACAACCTGCTGAAATGTCCTTAGGCCTAACGGCGTTGTGTACGCTTTCTTTGACAGCGGGTCGAAAACTGGTCCCAGCAAGAGATAATCACATCCCAATCGTTGCGAGGTCCGTGCACTGTCAACAGAATGAACCGACTGTCCCACCAAAAGTCTCCGCGTCTACGGGCTGCCCACAACTTCATATACAGAAGAGACATCCTGCGCAGAGGTCAAATGTACCCCATCGGCGCCCGCTTCCAGGGCGAGTTCAGTATCGCTATTCACCAAGAACACCTTTCCAGAGAGACGAGCCAAGCGGACTCCTTCCTTCACATAGAGCACATTTTCGTCCCGCGGAAGATCCTTTTCCCTCCACTGGATGATTTGGGCACTGGTGGTGAAAAGTGCCTCAAGGTAAGCATAGGGAGAAAGTCTCGGAAAGAGTAAGCGGTTCGAAATCCCGTACCAGATAGGCGGATGGAAACTATGACTTCCTAAAATAGTGTCTAAAGTGGGCAATCTCCCAAGTCCCCAGGATAATATTGGCTATTCCCAATCCACTGATAGCACCCTTGAAAAAATCGTTCAGAAACAGGAGTCTCAACGAGGGATACTCATAGAGGAGGAAATTCTGCTTCCAGAACTCCATCCAGGGAAAGACTATCAGAAACAGCCCCACTTCGAAGCAGTAGATAACGTAAATTAAGAACAGAAACCTTCCAGCCATTCAGTTTGAGAGCAGGTTCAACCTTCCAACTCTAGCTCTCACGTCACGAAAAGCAGGATCCTGTTCCATCAGTGCTCGGTAGGTATCCAGGCTCTGTCTAAACTCTCCCAGCATCTCAAAGGCCTGCGCCCTCTCATACTGAAGTGTCTTCTCCTCGAACGCCTTCGCAACGTGAAGTCCAAGTCCACGATCAGCCCACTCTAACACTTTACGATAATCCGTGAGCTCCATGTAGGTCGAAGCCAACATACCACAGCAATTAGTTGCGTGATCTCGGTCGTCAGAGTCAATAGCTACCTGAAAGGCTTCTTCGAACTTCTCCACTGCGTCGTCGAGCAAACCCATCTCTCGGTACCCCAGACCCAAGTCGTATTGAACCTTGGACTCGTCAGAAGGCGTGTTGTCCGCTGTGTCCAGCTCAAAAACCAGCACATCTTCCGGGATTTCGTCTCCCGGCATCTTGAAGATATCCTCGAAAGCTGAGTCAAGTTCATCTTCAATCGTCTTCTCGCCTTCCGCGACCAGCTCCGACTCCGGCTCAGTTGAAGGAAGGCTTATACCATGTGACTTAGCACGTAAAAGCACTCTTTCGTCACATGCGTGCTCCGCCAGAAGCTGTGAGATGATACGTTCAGCTTCCTCGCGGAGTCCCAGTTTTATGTTGAAATCGTATTCCTGCAGGGCCTCTTCGAGACTGCCCAGGTCCTGTTTTCTGTCTCCGTTTTCTGGTTCATCCGATCCTGGTTGCCACCCCGCGGTTGGAGCGTCTCGACGGGTAACATCCTCAACGTCACGACTCGGAGGACTATCCGCAAAAACAGAAGGTTGCTTCCAGGTCTCAGTTACGGCCGTCCTGTAATCCCGGGACTTTTCCATTTCAGGATCAATGACGGGGGCCTCATGATCCAGTTCCTCAGCCTGAGGCTCGACCGCCGAGTCATCTTCTTGGGCTAACTGCGGTGTTTCTACCTCGGCAGGTTCCCCCCCGGCATCAATGTTCTCTTGCGCCTCAAGTTCTTTCTCTTCAGCCGACTCATCCTCTACCCCTAGATCCTGAGGAGCCTCCCATTTCGATTCGGGTTCCACGGCGGCGACAGTTTCCACTTCCTCCGGTTCTACGACGTCTTCGGTTTCATCCTCTCCGAGGGTCTTTTTCAGAAGCTTCCTCCAGAGACCTGTGATTTCGTATCGCGGCTCTTCTTCGTCTGCTTCCTTGTGTTCGACAATCTCTTCGACGTCACCTTCAGCAGCCTCGGCTGCCTCGAGTTCGTCCTCACCCTCTTCGTCTGAGACAGCTTCCAGTTCCTCTTCAGTTTCCTCTTCGCTTTCAGCCTCAACCGTTTCCACCGCCTCCAGTTCAAGCTCTTCCTGGTCGCTGCCCTGCTCGTCTACGACCTCCTCCACAGCACCTACGACAACTTCGGCAGCTTCAACAACTTCCGCATGAACAGCTTCACCGACTTCCTGTTCGGACTCAGCCTCGTAGGTGTGCCCTTCCTCAACGACCTCCTCCACAGCACCTTCGATCGCGTCTCCGATTTCAACGACTTCTTCAGGTGCGGTTTCTTCAGCCTGTGCTACCTCGTAGGCAGTCTCCTCTTCCTCCTTAGCGACCCACTCGTCCTCCCCAGTGGTGTCCGCCTGCCCCTGCTCCTCTCCTGTCAGGTCTAGCCGTTCTTCAGGCTCCCCTTCCTTATCCAAAACCGATTCGTCGCCATCTTCCAGGGCGACCCGGCCGACTTCCGTCCCTTCCTCGTCAGTGCCTTCTGTCTCTATACCCTCTTCGACGTCACCTTCAGCGGCTTCCACAGCTTTAAGGTCGTCCTCAACCTCTTCGTCTGAGACGGCCTCCAGTTCCTCTTCAATCTCATCTTCGCTTTCAGCCTCAACCGTTTCCACCGCCTCCAGTTCAAGCTCTTCCTGGCCGCTGTCTTGCTCGTCTACGACCGCCTCCACAGCACCCTCGACAACTTCGGCAGCTTCAACAACTTCCTCATGAACAGCTTCACCGGCTTCCTGTTCGGACTCAGTCTCGCAAGTGTGCCCTT
>JAUWTT010000449.1 GCA_030614585.1 Acidobacteriota bacterium | reverse complement strand
CTCCCTATCGACGCGCAGGTGATCTTCCGCGTCTCCGGTCCGGACACGACAGTGCTTTCCGAAGCGGGAGTGGGGGCGGCAGAAAGCAGGGTCCTTCATGTCCTGCCCGTAGAACGAGTGGTCGATGGCGGTCTTGACACGGGAATCGCTTTAGCAAACCCCGGCGAAAAAGAAACCAGGGTGCAGTTAGTCCTCGTCGAAGAAGACGGTACACAGCCCGACGCGGTTAGAAATCAGCCGTTCTTCATGCTCTCGGCCGGGGGACAAACTGCCTTGTTCTTAAGTGAGATATGTGAACTGCCTCGGCCCGGTCAGGCGTTTGATTCCTGTGACTACAACTTTTTGTTAGAAGAGGATTTTCGCGGCAGTTTGATGATCGTGAGTGTGGAACCGATCGCGGTAACGTCGCTCCGGACTGTGAGAGGCATAGCGGTGTCGAGTCTTCCGGTCGGAAGTACGCAAAGATGATAGCTGGTTGGGATTTGGGGTCGGACCACGCTAACATGATTGGATTCCCGGTCCGAATTTGGTATCTTATATGGACCGGGGTGCCTAAATGAAGATTACACGTGATATCAGACCCGTTACCTATCTGAAATCCAGAGCTGCGGAATTACTCAATCAAATAAACGAAACCCGTCAGCCTGTAATCATCACCCAAAATGGTGAACCGCGAGCGGTGCTTCAAGATCCTGAAAGCTATCAAAATATGCGCAATGCCATTGGTATTCTGAAGCTGATTTCACAGGGTGAGACCGAAATAAAGAAGGGCAAAGCCAAAACCCAGGCGTCCGTGTTCAAGGACCTTGAAAGGCGACTGGAAGAAAACTCTGGATGAGCCAGAAGTACAGAATTTTATGGGCTGAAGCTGCTGAGAAAGATCTGACAGAAATCATCGATTATATTGCGATCGATAATCCCGCCGATGCAGCAAAGATTCTGCAAGAAATCAAACAGCAAGCGGCAAGCCTGTACACATTTCCCGAACGTGGCCGCATTGTACCAGAGCTTCACGAAAATGGTATTCACTTTTATCGTGAATTAGTCATTCCTCCCTGGCGGATGATTTATCGGATTTCAGATACTGATGTGTACCTGTTATGTGTATTCGATTCCCGGCGAAACGTCGAAGATATCCTCATGAATCGCTTGGTCGGGCTGTAGTCAATGCCAGCCGAGAATCGACCTTGGTTGAGATTTGGTGCTTGGTGCTTGGGATTTGGGCCTTGGGGAGTAGGGGACAGGCTGGTTTCGAGTCCACTGCACTCGAACCTGTTCTGTTCGTCCAGAACTACGGGGCGAGAGTGTAAGCCCCAAGGATCCTGGGTGGCACAGCTGCAAAAAAGGTCTGTCTGTAATCTCCGAAGATCTGCTGTCCTGCTAAGGGCTGACTCGATCGAACGACGAAATAGCCCTCCACCTGGTGTCGAGTTTCAGGGACAAGCTCGAAAAGGAGATTCGAGAGACGGTGGCCACGCGGTAGTTTGAAGGAAGCCTGGCCTGTGGACTCTCCATCCGAGCTGAAAACTTCAATCGTCACGTCAGCAACTTCGCCGTGCGGATTCATCAGGGCGAGCCCAGTAAAGAGTTGAGAAGTATTTGCTACCTGGCTGAAAATGGCTTCTTTGAACAGGCGCCCCTGCAGGGACAGAGCGGATGCGTATCGAAGACCCGACCTTTCGCCGATGATTACGTTGCCGATAACTCCTGGTTTATCGAAAGTAACAGCAATCGAGCCCACGACCTCCTGCTGGGAAAAATCAAAGATCTGATTGACATCCCTCTCGAAGTAGTCCTTCGAAAGAATCTCATCCTGGTAAGGCTTTGCCAGCTCTGAACCATCGTTTCCGATGACTCGAATGGTCATCTGCCGGGCTTCGCTCGCTGTATTGACCAACTTCAAAGAGGTAGAAAGGCTTGGGCCGGTTGCGAATTGGGCCGAATAGAGCTGAACGAAACCTGAATCAAAGGAGGGGCTGAGACCGACTATGGTGTGTCCATCGCTGGACTCCAGCACCTCGAATCCTATCACTCCCTCTCCGCTTTTGACCTCCACCTCCAGATCGCCTGACTGATATCCATGATTCTCAAAGAGGGTGGAAACATCTTCCAGCAGTAGTCCCAGCGGAGGAATCGTTCGAACTGTCTTCAGATGATTTCGGGTGTTCACGAAGGGCGTATGTTTATCTCCCCAGAGGGTTAAGTCCACGGACACTTCATCGAAGCTCGGATTCGCTAGCGCAACCAAGGCTGAGCCCGACTCACCTCCCCAGAGCGAGGCTGACACCAATGCACGGGTGAACCAGAAGTGCCGAGCTGGGGAACCGAACGCAGGGCCGCCATCGAGCTTCTCATCGCCACCTATCAAGAAAAGGCTCCCAAGCGGGGAGCTATCCGCGGTCAGCAGAGCCCACCCACGCTGTTCTGACTGTGGAGCGTAGCCGAAGACCTCAGAGCCCAGCCGGGCTAGATGAGCCTGGCCGTTTATCGATGCTAATGAAGGGTTCGAGGTTCCGGGTATCTGATCCCCGATAAAGCCGAATGCATTGAATTCCAGCGTCGCATCGGATGAGGCAACATTCGAGACAGCGAAGCCCGTAAAGGACTCAGCATCTGAAATCAGCAGCGGGAAATACATGTCATGGACCGGCGCTGTTGTTGCTACGAGTTCATCGCTGAATTCGCTGGTTAACCGGTTAAAGTTGAACCTGTGGCTCTCGGTGATGGTTCTCACGACGACATAATATGTCGTCCCGACAGCCAGCCCGCCTATCCTAATGGAGGATTCGGCCTTATTCTTTGTGCGCCCAGCGAACCCATACGGGCCGCCAGGGTTCGTACCGACGAAGACCTCGTAGCTGCCGTCCTCATCGTCGAAGGCAATAGGATCCCAGGTCAAGAGCACGTCAGTCCCTCCGACCTCAGGAGTCCGCAGGCTGCCAGGTGGTACGGTCTGCGTCGACTCAAAATCCCCGAAGATCTCCCTGAGAGCAGTTCCTAGCTCGGGATCGTCGACATAAAGGGCATTGTGGTCGAGTATCGCAATCCACAAATTGGGATTCGTGAGGTTAGTCAGGCTCGATGGAACGGGTCCCGAAAGCTGATTGCCACGCAAATTGAGTTCTACTAGATTTATCAGACTACCCAGCTCGGTAGGAATCAACCCGCTACACCCGTTGCTATTGAGAAGCAAATGCTGCAATTCCAAGAGGTTCCCCAGCTCGCCAGGAATCGTCCCTTTCAAGTTATTGCGTTCCAGGCTGAGTCGCGTCAGATTCGTAAGGTTTCCCAGTTCGGCTGGAATCACACCTTCCAGGTTGTATTCACGCAGGATGAGAGAGCGTAAGTCCAGGAGGTTCCCCAGTTGTGGAGGGATCGTGCCTCCGATATCTGTGTCCCAGATTGAAAGCCTCTGAAGGGACTTCATGTATCCCAATTCAGGCGACAATGAACCTGAGAGGTGGTTGTGGCGAAGACTAAGCTCCTCCAGCTTCGAGAGATTTCCCAACTCCGGTGGGATCGGTCCCGCAAGAGGGTTGTCAGTTAGGTCCAATTCCACCAGATTGACGAGATTGCCCAGCTCAGGCGGAATGTAGTTCAGCCGATTCCTAGGAACGTTCAACCTCTGAAGGTTCCTCAGGGAGAACAACCCTGGGGGCCAGATGCTAATTCCCCCGTAAAGGTTTAGCTCTCGAATCTGCTGAGCCACCTCTAGGCCGGGCGGGATGCTGTCTTTTCCGGATCCACCAATGTATAAAGTTTCCAGAGCTGGGATTCGGCCCACGACCGGAGGAATTCGCGGCATCGGATTGTTCCCGATGCTGAGCTCAAGCAAACTGCCCAGTAAATTCATGGAATCCGGCAGTGTGGTCAACAAGTTCCCACTGAGACCCAATAGAGTCAAGTTAACAAGTTGGCCGAGCTCTTCCGGGAGTTCGATCAGCTGGTTAGACGACAGATACAAATGAGATAGATTGGATAGGTTTCCGATCTTCCGTGGAAGAAAACCTAATTCGTTGTTTGTCAGGTATAGGTACTCAAGGGATGCGAGGTCGCCTATCTCAGGCGGTAGACCTATCAATTTGTTGTTGGTGAGATCAAGAAACTCAAGTGACCCGAGATTACCCACCTCAGGCGGCAGTTCCACAAGCCTGTTGTTAGCGAGATCAAGCCGCCTG
>JAUWTT010000512.1 GCA_030614585.1 Acidobacteriota bacterium | reverse complement strand
CGACTCCGCTTTCTGTGATCGAACCCTGACTCTTGGAATGCAATTGCTGCCAGGATCAGCGGGTCAAACTTGTACTTCTCGCCATATTTCCGAAAGAGACTGCTGAATTGCGCCATCTGGGTATTTGCCTGTGCAGAAAGTGGATTCTTGATCCATTCCTCATTCTGGTAATACCGTTTGAAAAGGATATTGCCCAGCAGACTGCCCTTACGGTTCTTTTTGAGAAAAGCAGTGACATCGGCCAGCAACTTCGGGTTGTTCTTTCGGACGTACCATCCAATACTGTTACCGGTTTTGATGGCGAGGTCTTTGCGGAGGACTATGTCGGGTAAGACGGTGGACCACAGTTCTGCGAGATATTCATCGGTGACCGTGACATCGGCTGCCCCCGAGTTCACTAATTCGAGGATGTCTTCGGTCTCGAGGTGATGGCCCAGTCCCACGATCTCAATTAAAGGTTTGCCCTCTCGCTCGAAGCGCTTGTTCAGGTCCCCAAGGTGTTCCTGGTAGCTCGAGCCCTTCATGACGTAGACTTTCCGCCCCGCCAGGTCTTCGATGGTGTTAATCCCTTTGACCGATTTGTTGAGTACCAGGATCTCGGATACCTTGGTCAGGTAGGGCTCTGAAAAAGCGGCTTCCTTTTGACGGGCCTCTGTGCCAGTGAGGCTGGCGGCTGCAATGTCGCCCTTGCCTTCCTTGAGAAAGGGAATCAGCTGATCGCGGCTCACAGGGAGGAATACCATTGTGGTTCTGAACTCCTTCCTCGAGCGGCCTTTGTTGAGGGCTTTTTCATATTCTTTCAGCAGTTCGTACTCAAAACCGTTGAGTTTTCCGTCCCTGAGGAAGAAATTGGTCCGGTTATAAGTCACCAAAACTCTGATCAAACGCCCTTGGAGGATCTTGTCCAAGTCGTCGGTTCGAATGTTCAGAGGGCGCCCCAGCATCTCGGCTTCAGTCTCTTCAATGGTCTCCTGTTGGGTCGCAGCCAGGGGAAACAGGAAGGCAAGTACGACGAAAATTGAGTTCAGAAACATTGGTAACCACCTTTTTCAAATGACAAATGACAAGTGTCAAATGTCGAATGTCGAATGTCAAATGACAAATGACGAACAACGAACGGTCGGGACCGGGAACTGAGTCTAACCACTAAATCACTAAAACACGAAGCTAATGATTCTTCTTGTGCTTTCGTGACTTCGTGGTTGATCTCTCATTCAACAATCGACATCTGACATTCGAAAATCGACATGCGCCTCCCAATCCGGCTAGACTTACCACTCATTTGAGACAGCAGAAGAAGGGCTTAACCCAGGTAATTAAGGCCCCTGCTCTGAAATCTCAATTCAGTAATTCGAAGATTCGGGAGATATCTTCCGCGATCGGGAGACCTCGAACTCGCTAAAGGAGAATGAAATGACGATCAGCGATGAAATGATCCAACGAGGTATTGAGCTTCTGACGGAATTAGGAATAGCGCTTCTCACTGCCGCGGTAATTCTGGTACTCGGACGATGGATTGTTAAGGGTGTGACCCGGTTAGTTAGAAGGGCTCTCCAGAGATACGAAGTGGATGTCACTCTGGAGAGATTCGTTTGCAGTCTCATCTACGCGATTCTCTTAACGATTGTGGTTATCGCGGCGATTAACCAGCTGGGGGTCCAGACTACATCGTTAGTCGCTGTAGTAGGTGCTGCCGGGTTGGCCGTTGGCCTCGCGCTGCAGGGCTCACTTGCGAACTTCGCGGCCGGCGTTCTGATCGTGCTGTTTCGCCCTTACCAGGCCGGTGACATGATCGAGGCCGGAGGGGAATCAGGAGTCGTGCAAGAAGTGCAGATCTTCACTACGATCCTCAATACCTTGGACAATAAACGAGTTGTGATACCAAACAGCCAGGTCATGGCGGGTTGCATCACGAACTACACTGCCAACAAATTGCGGCGGGTAGACTTGACTGCGGGTGTGAGCTATGAGGATGACCTCGATAAGGTGAAAGCCGTGCTTCAGGACGTGATCGCCGCGGATGAGCGCGTCGTTGACGATCCTGAACCCACGGTTGCCGTCTTTGAAATGGCGGACAGTTCGGTCAACTTCGTTGTGCGCCCTTGGGTTAAGTCTGAGGAGTACTGGGACGTCTACTTTGATCTGACCGAAGCCATCAAGAAACGCTTTGATAAGGAAGGGATCAGCATTCCATTTCCTCAGCGCGACGTTCACCTCTACCAGCAGGGTGGGCCCTCAAGCTGAGGGAGTACGCGATAGGAAGATGGGAGAGAACTATGTGTAGGAAAGCGTTGCCCCTCATGATGGCGCTGTGCTGCTTGTGCTTTACTGTCGCTGGTCAGGAACGTAAGCTCGACGAACTCCTTGCGAGACATTACGAGGCACTGGGAGGTCTCGAGGCCATCAAATCGGTCCAGTCACGGCGTTTGACAGGCCGGATGACTGTGGCCCCCGGAATGGAAGCACCCATCAAAGTCCAGTTCAAACGCCCAACGAAGATGCGGGTGGACTTTATTGTCCAGGGCATGACTGGGAGTCAAGCCTACGACGGCGAGACGGCTTGGATGATGATGCCGTTTCTCGGGCAGACTGCTCCGGAGAGGTTGCCCGCTGATCAGGCAGTGAACCTGATTAAGCAAGCTGAGTTCGATGGGCCTCTTGTGGACTGGAAGGAGAAAGGTCATCAGGTGGAGCTGCTCGGTTTGGCGCAGTTTGAAGGCAAGGATGCTTACAAGCTGAAGATTATCCAGAATAATGGAGATGTGCTTTATCACTATTTGGATAGTGGAAGCTTCCTCACCGTCGGTCAGGATGGCAAGGAGGTTGTTCAGGGGAAAGAGGTCGATTTTAAGTCCATCATCGGTAACTATAAGGACGTAAGTGATTTGCACCTGCCTCATTCCTTCGAAAACAGACAGGATGGAGCGGATTCGGGCCAGCAGATCACCTTTGACAAAATCGAACTCAACGTAGACATTGCAGACGAGGTCTTCGCGATGCCGCAATAGGCGTGGCCGCAGTTCAGTTCTATTCTTGACGGAAAGCATTCTGGGAGGTGTGAGTTGAAAAAAAGTCTTTGGATCGGAGTTGGGGCCCTCATTGGTGCATATTTGGCTTCCGGACTGGCTGCGGCCTTAATAGGCGTGAACTACCGGCTGTTCCTTGATGAGTTCAACCTTGCCTATCTTGCGGTGGATTTGATCCTGTGGGTAGGTTTCTTTGTCGTCGTGTTCCTGATTCTTGAAAGCCTGCTGGGTTCTTCGAGTAAAGCTCCTGGAGAGTCAAAGGAAACCCCCAAGGCCTGGACCCAACTTCTGGTCAAGGCAAAACAGGGCGAGGATGGGGATTCCGGGGAAGAATAGAGTCCTGGGTCTTGAGTCCTGGGTCTTGAGTCCTTGGGTCTTGGGGTATTGTTTCGAACTTCGAACGGGATTAACCACAAAATCACGAAAGCACGAGAAGAATCATTGCTTTGTGCTTTTGTGATTTGGTGGTTAGACCTTTTTACTTCGAACTTCGAACTTCGAACTTTGATCGCCCCTGGCCAGTTTGAGCTCAGTGCCGAGCGCTGGAGGGGGATCCTCAGGAGAGCTGATCAGAAGCGTACGGGGGTTCAGAACCCGGTAAAGCCCTCGAGTCTGGTAATATCCTTATTCGAGGTGTGTGCCTCGCATTCGTGCGTCAAGGTGGCGTCAGACGGTGACTCCGCTGAGAGGGCGCTTACAATTTGTAGTTCTTGAAGCTGAAAGG
>JAUWTT010000347.1 GCA_030614585.1 Acidobacteriota bacterium | reverse complement strand
CGGCAAGAAGCTGGGATCGATTGGTGATGTCGGGATTTACAGCTTCCAACTGCACAAAATGATCAGCTCGGGGGAAGGAGGCGCCCTGGTTTCCGGCGATCCGGAGATATTCGAGCGTGCTGTCCGCTTCCATGACATGGGTGGGCTCAGGGATGTCTTTCAGGACAGGCTCGGCGGGGAGCAACTGAGTCGGTTTGCGGGAGAAAACTTCCGGATGAGCGAGTTCACCGGCGCGGTTCTGGGAGCACAACTGCCGAAACTGGACACGATGATCCGAGAATTGCGCGAGAATGCAGATGCGGTTCGGGAGGGGATCAAGAACCTGCCCGGTATCAAGATGCGAAAGCGCCCGGATCCGAAGGGCGACAACGGATACGCGATCTACTTCGAGGCCGGGAACAAACAAACAAGAGACCGGTGCATCAGCGAACTCCGAACCCGAGGAATTCCAACCTCCACTCTCACAGGTTCCATTCTGCTGCCTATCCGCAAGTCTGTCATGAACAAACAGGCACGCCACCCGAACTGGCCTTCGTTTAACTCTCCAGAGGGAAAAGCCATTAAGTATGGGCCGAACTCGTGTCGTCAAACCCTCGAGGTTTTCGACCGTTTTGTTCAGGTACGGATCGGCCCCAAGTACACTGCGGCCATGAACGACCGAATCGTTGACTCCGTTCGGGAAGTCTACACACTCGTTACGTGAGCAACTGCCATCTTCCGCAGCGGCCTTGGCGGCTTTTGGTGAAGTGAATCTATCTCACGCCAAGACGCAAAGATCGCAAAAGGACGGCCCGTTCGTCGTTCGATTTGCCCTCCGATTTTTCCTCTGTCCCCAACCCACCCAGTTTCTGTCGGATAAAGGACAGAATCAGCCGCTGGAACCATTGTTTCAGCTCTCAGCACTCCGAAATGTGTTGACAAGAGAAGCAATTAGACTTAGAAATGTAAAACATATTATCAATTCACCATTGCAGGCCAGATGCGGTCCTGATCGAGCCCCGATTAGATCGGCAGGTTGCATATATCTGAAGGCGGCAGACGGAAGCGGCTTCTCCAGAAGAAGTCTGACCCGGCACGAATCAAGCCAACGTTAATGTCTCTTCAGCCGTCATCGCCGTGACCTGCCGGCTGAGCTCCGGTTGTGGCCATCTGTTCTGATGGGTTCTTTCAGAGGGCTGGAAGCCTAACGTGGTGAGCATCTGCCATCAAAGAAGGCAGGGGAGAAATCCATGAAACTTAGTGATGCGACCTCGATGACTGTGTCAAGTCTGTGGGCGGACTTGGAAGAGAAGATTCAAAAGGCGGGTTCTCTGGAAGAAGCAAGTCAAGAGTTGGCGGCTTCGTTACACCGGAAGTTTGAAGAGTCCGCTGTGCTTGCACGCGTGTTTGTTACTGTCCCTTACGAGTCTCTTCCTTCGGCCAACCGGAACTTCGTCGAGAATCTAGCCGATTCAGCCGGCGCAAAATCAGGAGTAAGACCCGCCACGCCTGTACTTTCGCTGATTGGAACCTTTGGGCAGGAGTCCAACTGGCAGGATCGGCGGAAGTCCGAAGGACATGTCGGCATCCCCTTGATTTCCTCAGCCTTTGTGGATGCAATTCCCATGATCTCCCGGCTCATCAAGGAGCTGGGATTGGCACTTGAGTGGGTGGACAGTCATGACACGGAGAAGATAGTTGAGACCATCGGAAGTAAGGCTGGACTTTTCTATGTGGAGGATGCCGCAAGTGCGACTGATTCGGAGGGAAGGAAAATCATCGCCGCTCAAGACTTTGTTTCTGACCATAACGTCAAGAGTGTGTTTGGAACCGCAGGTGCTTATTCAAGTGGTCAACTGGCAGTGGCCGTTGTCTTCTGTCGGGACACGGTTTCTCGTTCTGTGGCGGAACTCTTCCTCCCTCTGACGGATCTGTTCAAGGCTGGAACAACCGCTCTGGTGGAATCCGGAAAAGTATTCGCGTAACGGCGACTGAAGATCACTCTCCACTTCTGACATCTTCGAGCATCGTTGCCTGATAATGTATCTCAGAGAAGGTAGCCGTACAGCCTCTGCCTGTTGGGGACTGAGACGAAAACCCCACCTGAACTCTGATGTCAGAGGTCAGGGCGAAGTATCGTGCCAGTTGCCAAAGCTGTCCGTCCGGGGAGTAATGGAAAGCAAAAGCTCCCTCTCCAAGACCGGCGACTCTGAGATAGACATACTTGGCGCTTACAGGCACGTGATTGCTGTCATCCGAGACGCCTTTGTTGACCACGGTAACAACAGTAGGTTGCTTCTGGGGAGAGAATTCGAAGCAGAGTTTGGCCCAGGACTCCCTGTCTCCGTAAACCACCAGAACTCCGGCGTCGAAGGTATCGGCGAAATCAACGCTTACTTTACTCGAAAGGAGGAAACAGCCCTCGGGCTCAAAAAGGATTCTGGGAGAGTTATTAACTTCGGCCTGACCACGGGGATTCCGAAACAGGTCGGTCTTCTCTCCGGCCGTAAGTCGGAGACGTCCACTGCCGTACTGGAATTCCCCGGCTTTATTGTCCCAGAAGAGTTTGAAAGGAATGCCATCAATTCTCAAATCAGTATCTCCCACTTTGACGGGCTGGCCCTGTAGTTTCCAGACACCAACCAACCGATAAAAGAATACCTCTCATTGAATCAGTATATGTTGTCTCAGGACCTCTGTCCCCCATCGTCCTCCTTAGTGGCCTTGGCGCCTTTGCGTGAAGTGAATCTATCTCACGCCAAGACACAAAGATCGCCAAGCGACCGTCCGCTCGACGGTCACCCGTTCGTCGTTCAATTCATCTTCCGATTGAGAAAGGGAATCCAAAGGTCTATCTTAGTAACTGTAGATTGCACCGCTCAAATTCAGTGTCGAGTAACCTGATCTTCTTGACTGGATGCGAGAGCGCTTTTCAGAATCAGAATCGGTCGCGTCAAGGTAGTTCCGTGAGAGCAGAATACCGACTGGCCTTCTGGTTGGCCAAAGCCAACTGAAAAGAATGGAGAAAATCGACAATGTCTCTCAGGAGACGCCTCAGAAACTAAGGAGTAACAATGAGTTCTGAAAATACTTCCAATGCAGACCGCCGCGATTTCTTGAAGTTAGCGGGAGCTGGAGTTGCAGTGGCAGCGCTAGTAGGCAACTCAGCCGGCGCCACTAGCCGCCCCCTAACAGAAAAGGAAAAACTCGCCCGTATTGCCTCGTGTTGCTGGCCCCCGAGGCATATGTTTAAGAGTCGAAGTACCCGACCACCTAGCGAAACAACCGTTGAAATGAAAAAGAAGTACGGTGAAATCACCATGCTGGACTTCCCCCAGTGGACAAAGGACACCTATCCGGGGGTTTACCACATGGATCTTTGGTCATCTGTTTTTGGTGACACCACTAACCCCGATCAGTACACCGAAACGACTTTCACTCGTAACGGTCAGACCCGGACCTTTCCTACCTGGGACCCTTCCACGCCCGCTTCGAAGAAATGGATAGACGAACTGGCGAATATCCAGGTCAAAACCGGCACAAAATGTTGCCACATTTCGAATAACGCTCCTCGGAATATTGCGGATCCGGATAATGAGAAGCGTCTCGAAGGAGTGAGGGTAGCCAAAATCTGGATGGACGCTGCCGCCGTTTTGGGTGCTAAGACCATGCGCGTCAATACCGGGGTCACTGGGACCAGGATTATGCCCGAGGCAACTACACCCCAATCTGGTTATCCCCGTAATGACAAGATCGTCGTCTACTTCAACCAGTGTATTGAGTCTTTTAAGGAACTCGCGGATTATGGTGCGAAGGTGGGTGTCATAATCTCTATCGAGAACCACTGGGGCCTCTGTGCTAACCCGATGAATATCAGGATTGTCATCGATGAGGTCAATCATCCTTTCTGTGAAGCAACTCCCGATTTCTGCAACTGGGAACATGAATACCATCTGTTCCACGGCCTTGAAGTCCTGATGCCGTACACTCACCACCATATTCATGCGAAGTATTGGGATCGCTGGAAGACAGACGAAAAGGACTGGAACGATATAGCCCGCTCCGTTCAGATACTCAATGCCTACAAGTTCCACGGAACGATCGCATTGGAGTACGAGCATGGCCCTTGGGATGGAATTGTAGGTTCCAAGCGCTTGATGGACGAAGTCATGGCCGCGTTGTAGCTTTCACTGAAGCCGGCGAAGAAAGTCGGAACGAGGGTTTACCGTAGTCGGGAGATCTTTGCCCCTCTCGGGGAATTCCCTAGAGAAACATCCCTTGGTCTAGAAACAGGTCCTCTGATACATTTGGATTCCATCGGCGTCTATGGAATGTGACTGGGGTGGTGATAGCTTCTGAAATGAAAAAATACTGTTACTGTTACCTGTTGATTCTAACGACTCTTCTCCCTCTTGCGACTTTCGGACAGAGTTTTGTTGCCAAAGTCAACGGCGTCTACACGGGAGACACGATCCTCGTCCGCAAGGACCGGGAAGAGACGAAACTCAGAATCCGGGGGCTTCAATGTCCGGGAGATGACACCGTCACCGGACGCAAAGCTAAACGTTTCGTAGAAGCTCTACTCCTCGGCCGAATGGTGCACGTCCAGGGGCTCGAGAAGACGCAAGAAGGGGAAATTATTGGGACCGTCCTGTTGGAGAACCGAAACGTTGCTGTGAACCTCCTCAGTGCCGGGTTGGCCGAATATCGTTCAGACTCATACGTCGACCAGGAACTGGCGGATGCCGAGAACCTCGCAAGAGTAGCCGAAATTGGAATCTGGGCAACTCCGGTCACACCGGTAGCTTCCGACGACTCTGCCCCTGAAACCGCCACGAAGACTCGGTCTGAAGCCGCGCCAAAAGCGGACGAGACACTGTTTAAGAAAGTGAAGTTCGTCGAGCGAACAAGTGACAAGAGAAAAGAACGAAATGTCCACCTCGTATTCACAGATTCGGAGATCATTGTAACCACGAAAGATGGGAAGACCGAGTATGCACGAATCCCCTTTCAAATGGTGGGCGAAATGACCTACGAACGGTCGTCACATCCGAGATGGGAGACCGCTGCAGCACCTTCAATCTTCGGCAGCTTCGGAGACAAAAAGAAGCACTGGCTGACCATTATCTGGTTCGATCAAACCGAGGACGAATACACCCTTCTCAGGCTTGACAAGGATAACTACCAGGACATCATCGCCGT
>JAUWTT010000453.1 GCA_030614585.1 Acidobacteriota bacterium | reverse complement strand
TGAATCCTCAAGTGACTCATCTCGGAGCCATTTCAAGCTATCGATCTTGAAGCCTTTGTCTTGGAGCATGTCGATGCTGAAACTCCGCCAGCGATCGTCTTGAGGATCTTTAGAATCCCTTTTCGCCTTGCCGTTCGGATCATCCCCATAACATCTCTCAAACCCCTTGAAATGCTCTGGTGTAAGTGGCCGTTCTTTCTTGGTAATGCTTGGGACATTGGTCCGGGCATCATAGATCCAGACAGTTTCAGTTGGCCGACCTTTGATGAAGAATACAACGTTGGTCTTGGTACCGGGACTATATGGGGTGAAGGTACCGTTCGGGAGCCGCAATACAGTGTGAAGGTCACAGTCTTCAGTCAGAATCTTGAAAACATCCCCAGCCTGGTCAGCAAAGAGGCAGTTGTCGGGCACGACAACAGCCGCTCGCCCTCCGGGTTTGAGAATTGTCATCACGTGCTGAAGAAAATTCAGCTGTTTGTTGCTCGTGGCAATGACAAAGTCGTCGCGTTCAGGGGCCTGATTGGCACCTCTGGTTCCGAATGGCGGATTTGTAAGGACCACATCAAAGCGTTTACCCGATGGCACTTCGTAAATGGAATCGCCCAAGCGGATCTCAGGCTCTATCGCGTGAAGGTAGAGATTCATGAGGGCCAATCGCCTGGGGCGCGGAACGAGATCTTGCCCGAAGTATGTGCCATGCTTGAGACGCTTCGCCACTTCACGCTTGACAGCCCCTCCGCCTGTTTCGTACATCAGCCATTCGTATGAGGAAACAAGAAACCCCCCCGTCCCACAGGCAGGATCACTGACCGTGAATTCTCTGTGAACCCGGGGGTCAGGTTTGATGCAGCGGACTATGGTCTGGATGAGAATCCGCGGGGTAAAATACTGTCCCGCGCCCTTCTTGCCCTCGCTGGCTGCTTTCTCCAAGAGTCCTTCAAAAGCGGCGGCTTTAACATCCACATCCAGCGCGGTCCATTCCGTTTCATCAATCAGGTTAATCAACTTCTTGAGATTGACCGGATTGTTGAAACGGGACAACGCACCGGAAAAGATGTCTCCGAGAATGCCATGCTGTTTTCCCAGAGCCCGGAGTACGTCCACATAGTTCTCCAACAGTACGGTGCCGGATGTTTCGGTGAGCGAAGGCCAGGAACAGTCTCGGATCTCCGTCTGGCCGTTGTGGCCTTTGGCCTCGATCTGGCTTAAGTCGATCCCCCGCTCATCCGCCATCTTCAAGAAAAGCAGATAGGTCAACTGTTCGATATAGTCGCCGTAATCGATGCCGTCATGGCGTAAGGTATGACAGAACCCCCAAAGTTTTTGTACAACGTCACTCATGCCGCTATCGCTTCGTTAAATCTATGAAGTAATTGTGAAAGATGCCCCTGAAACACCGTGTTGGCCCGGCCCCAACCACCAACCCGCGTGAAGACCGGCAGTGTCTCAAGATCGTTCTGGTCGATCGAAAGGTTCTTCTTGAGGTGTGACTTGATTCGCTCAAGCCATTTTGCCTGCTCTTCAGAAAACGTCTGAGAAGTTACCACGGCTTCGAACGCCTTCTCCACTCGCTCCTCAGCAGTGTACAGGGGAGAACCGTTATCAGCCGCATGCTTGACCATGGAGATGATATCAACCAGAGCCTTCTGATAATGGATTTTGTGCGCTGTCTGCAGGTTTTCGCTCGTGAACCCCTGTGAAGTTGTGCTGAGTTTTTGCTGAAGCTCGACCAGTGAATCCGTACTCCACTGACTGGGACGGTTCTGAAGTATCTCGAAGGCCTGAATGTGCTCTGGGTTTTCCCGAACGAACTTTTCAAAAGCTTTCAGATAATCAGCGGGTTTGTGTTCTTGCCCGGCCGAGTCCCGAACCAGCCATTGGGAACTGACTCCGTCTTCGTACCCATAAGCCACCAGGAAAGTGCGAGGAGCTCGAGGATAGAGTACGAGAAGATCCTGAAAGCCTTTGTCTCTTAATAGCCCCATTGTGCCTGTGAAGTCTTCACGCAACTTTTGTGGCAACTCGGAAGCAAAGCGGCCAATGTCGCCCTGAGGGATATGGGCGGCAAACATCTCCCTGACTTCTGCAGACATCCGCTTTTCAATGCGCTGCAGTCGTTTTACGAGACAGCGAATGTTGTACTCGCGATCGCGATTTCGCCAGATGTCTTCGACTATTTCCTGAATAGTACGAAGCCCGCGAAGGGGTGGTTCAGCCGTGATCCCGGTGGCTTTTCGGAAATACTCGAGCAGAGTGCCATCAAAACAGTCAAAGACCACGAAATGTGACTTGTCCGGATAGGTCTCGCCTTTCCTGGTACCCCGACCGAGCATTTGTTCAAACAGGATACGAGACTTGACCGGGCGCAGAAACACGATGTACTCCAAATCGGGAATGTCCACGCCGGTCGTGAGCATATCCACTGAAATCACAACTCCTGGTTTTGACCGGTTGCGAAACTCTCGGATGGTTTGCAGCGGGCGATCGACGCGACCGGTGATTTTGCGGACGAAAGCATCTCCCCGTCCGAAGATGTCGCGGGCACTGTCTGTCAACTGGTCAGCGTGGGACATATGCGGCAGATCGTTAACAGCAAAGACCAGTGTCTTCGGAAACCGGCCATACTCCTGCTCGTGTTCCAACGCGTACCTCTTCACCTCTTCGAGGATCTTGCGGTTGGAGTCGGGCGAGGTTACCTTCTGCTCCACCTCGCTGGTATTGAACTGACGCTCATCCTCCAAAAGATCCATTTGCTTAGAACCGCTTTCCGGGTCCACCAGTTCTACCTGCTCTCCCTCTTCAAGGAAGATTCCCTGGAGACGGACATTGGACTTGATCGAGACGACGTCGTAATCCACGAGAAAACCTTCCCGGACCGCCCGTTCATATTCGTACCGGTACACGATTTCTTTGAAGAAGGTGGTGGTGTGGGCAGCGGGGGTGGCTGTGAGCCCTATCTTGATGGCGTCGAAATGTTCGAGAGTCCTTCGCCATATCGCCACCTCTGAGGCCGTATATCCTCGGTGACACTCGTCTGCGATTATGAGGTCGAAAGCGTGAATCGGGATGTCTTCTTTCTCTGCATCCTCATCAATCACCTCGTCGCCAACTTCGAAGATGATATCGCGGCCGAAGAGATTGGTGGTCATCCTTTGAATCGTCGAGACATACACGAAGGCATGCCCTGGCTGTGGGTTCTTGAGGTACCCTTTTGGCAAGAGCCTGGGATCGAACTTGTCCTCCTCCCCAAAATCCTCTTTCTGGAAGCGCTGGCTGTAGACTTCATAGATCTTGTTGAATTTCAGGCCTGGCTCAGCATTAAAAGATGCATAGGCCCGGACTGCCTGGGCTGCCAGTGCCCGACGATCCACCAGAAAGAGAATACGTTTGGCGACGCCGGATTTCATCAGCCGGTATGTCTGATTCACCATGGTAAAGGTCTTGCCCGTGCCGGTCGCCATGGCGAGGAGCATCTGGTGCTTATGCTGAGCCAGGGCCTTTTCGACGGCCTCATTGGCTTCCCTCTGATAGGGTCTCAGCCAGGAATGCTCATTCGGAGTATTGATCAGTCGCTCAAGAGCCAGGTCCCGATCCCGTTCGAGTCGTTCAAGGAGCGCCTCAGGAGTGTGGAATTGCGCGATCTGATGAGAGCGGGTCAACTCGTGCCGGATATCATGGTGCCAAATCACCTCGCCGTTCGTGGAGTAGAGGAAGGGAACTCGGAACCCACGAAAGTTGAAAGGGCTTTCGAGTACTCCCTTGGAATACCGCTCGGCCTGGATCAGGACTTCCTGGGGTCCAAGGTTTAGCTTTTTGGCTTCAACGATGCCCAGAACTTGACTTCCCACGCAGAGGGCATAATCGGCGGGCCCATTCTCGGTCGGATATTCCTCGATCGCGCGCCGATGGAATTCTGAAAGCGGCTGGCTCGAGTCATAGGGAACAACGCTCCACTCCGCGGAACGGAGCTTGCTGTCGATATATTTCTTTCGGGTGAGATATTCAGAATGCTTGGTCACTTTGTCAGACATCTTTCAAGGTTAAGGATAAAGCTTAACGGTGAGGAGAATGAAGGAAAAACCTCGTCTTCCAGTTCTGCCCATGTCTCAAAGTATCGGAAGACGCAGGATCGGTCGCATCAACGTGTCGATCTAACTCAG
>JAUWTT010000003.1 GCA_030614585.1 Acidobacteriota bacterium | reverse complement strand
TGACCGTGAATCGAGTGACCTTTCTTTGCTACCTTCAACTTTACAGCAGCTCACAGAGCCAGGTTTGGCCCAAAGAGAATCAGGAATCGGCAACCGATCCACAAACAGTTTCAGTTCCTCCGTACTATCCTTAGCCCAACCCCATGAAGACAACACCAAAGCTACCAGGCACTCCGCTGTTCAGGCCAATCCTAGTCATCCTGATCCTACTTGGGATCGCTCTGACCATCCGCTATCTTTCGCAGTCCGTTGATCAAGAGCCCGCCAATGTCGTCAAGATGGAAGGGGATGTGATGGGGACACTCTGGGAGATTCAGGTGGTCGCAGAGACCGAGCCGGATGTCGCCCGGGCCCAAAATGCTATTGCGCTCGCGTTCCAAGAGCTTCATCGGATTGACGCACTGATGAGTGACTGGAAGGACGACTCTCCCCTCAGCGCCATCAATTTCGCCGCCGGCCGCGAGCCGCCAGAAGTTCCTGCCGAGCTGGTCGCCATCATATCGCGAGGCATTCGTTTTGCAGAGTCGTCTTCCGGGGCCTTCGACATCACTTGGAAGGGGATGGAGGGTCTGTGGCACTTCAACGACGCGTTTGAGGTGCCGACCCCAGCCGCTGTTTCCGAAGCACTTCAGGTTGTCGATTACCGGCAGATTCGGATCGAGGGCCAACACGTCAGTCTGCCGAAGGGCTTTGCTATCGGCCTTGGTGGAATTGCGAAGGGCTACGCAATAGACAGAGCTGGGGCTATCTTGGAAGAGTCAGGGTTTAGCGACTTCCTTGTCAATGGAGGTGGTGACATTCTGGCGGGCGGCACTCGCGGATCCCGACCCTGGTCAATCGGGATTCGCCATCCACGAGGTGCCCCCAACGAACTGCTTGCGAAGGTCCAGATCTCCGGCGGATCCGTGGTTACTTCGGGTGACTATGAACGCTTTAGAGTAATAGATGGAATCCGATATCACCACATAGTGGACCCGAGAAGCGGTTATCCAGCCGACGAGTGCCAAGCCGTGACCATTGTTGCGGAAACAGCTGAGGAAGCCGATGTCCTTGCAACTGCGGTTTTCGTCCTCGGCCACAAAGAAGGGCTTTCTCTCATTGAATCCACTCCCGGCGTCGAAGCTTTCGTCATCGACGCCGACGGCGAGTTCTGGATGACCGACGGTTTCAAGGAAGTGGTGGAATTCTACGCCGAGCCGAACCACTGAAACACAAGCACATCAAGTGGATACGGCATTCGTGCCTTCTTAACTCCGAATACATGCACATGCATGTTACAATAACATTATGCGAACTACGGTAGAGATCCCGGACAAACAGCGGGCAAAACTCCTCGAGTTGGCCGCAAGGAGAGCTGAGAAGGGCTTCTCTGGTCTGGTACAGGAAGCACTGGAACTTTATTTCCGACAAGAGGACGAGCGACAGCGTAAGATACAAGGAGCCCTTTCTGTATTAGGTACCCTCGAAAAGAAATCTGCCAGGGAAATGCGGCAATCTATCAAGGCAGTCCGGGAGCGCTGGCGGTGATCGTAGCGGACAGTGACGTATTGATTGACGCCCTCCGAGGAAAAGGACCTTGTACATCTCGTGTTCGCCGGGAACTTGAGACTGGGACCCTGGCAACGACTGCAATCAATGCCTTTGAGCTTCTCTCAGGCGCCAGAAGGGATGAGCAGAAAGCTAAGGTTGAGAGCCTGCTTGCTGCTCTCGACATTCTCCCTTTCGACCAGGAGTCAGCCCTGCGATCTGCAGAAACACGGTTAGATTTGGAGAATCGGGGTGAGGCAATTGGAATGGGCGACTACTTGATCGCAGGCATTTGCCTGAGCAGATCGCTCCCTCTTCTAACCAATAACCGGCAACATTTCAGCCGTGTCACCGGCCTGGAACTTGCCGTCTCCGACGACTCGCAAGGGTGACTACACCTTTCGCTCTTGCGCCCTTGCGTGAGACGTCTTGGAGTGCGACCACGGCGATACCTCAAGAAGAAAAAGGCCGCCGAAAACACAGTGTATTCTCGGCGGCCTTAGCGCTTTGTTGGTGAGCTTTGAATCGCTCTACTCGTTAAAGGGAGCAGCCCGTTCCACCCACTTTGCCAGGTTCTTCTCCTTCTTGTTTAAAGGAGCGCCCGGGTGAATGGAGCCTGAGGGACAACGTTCTGCAGCAACCACGATATCCTTGTACGTTCCCAGTTTTGGATCGGTAATGATTGCTTTCTTATTCTCGTTGTAGACGAAGAGCTTCGCATTGACGGCCATGCAGTCATCACAAGCTGTACACGTCTCTTCATCAATCCAAGGACCAAGGCCGAGGTCCTCGTCGACCTCCTCTTCCTCAGCCACTGCAACCGCAGCAATGGGGACCGCCGTGGCCAACTGAGGGCCATTCCCTCCCGGGACCGGCGCCGGAAGAGCCGGGTTAGAGGTTACCGCCGTGACAAAGCTTTCGACGCTGCCACCCTGCCCGATCAACGCCTCTGCCATTCTGCGTGCAACATCCTGTGGATAGGTCTGTTTCAGGTTCTCGATCTGACCCTCGTACGCGGCCCTGATTTCAGCCAGTCGCGTCTCGAACTGCTCCTCCAATTCATCGGTAACCCGGTCGCGAACATCTTCGGGGATCTTATCTCCAGACATTTCGCGCAACTCAGACCAGAAATCGAGCCGTTCTTTTCCAAGCAGAACGATTTCTTCCGAGACAGACAGTCGATCCAGTCTCTTATCCTTGGTCAAGATGTAGATGAAAGGAGTCTTTCCGTCGGAATCCTCTGCCGCGAGATTCAGGTACTCATGATAGGGAACCAGCTCACCCTTCAGCTTGTCAGGATTGATCCGACGGAAGTGCTTGCCAAACCTCTTTTCGGTAGCAGCCCAGTCGGCAATCGTCAACGGGAGGTTCAGAGTCTGCTCCTTGCCATTTTCATCCAAGTAGGCAAGGTCGTAAGTCGGCCAGTCATCCTCGAGCGCTGGATTTCCATCCAGGTCGAGTCGATCGGTAATCGACGGCCCTGCATCAGGATCGTAGATCATGTAAGGTACGGCGCGACTCTCCAAAGCCAGCTTTGCATTGCGTTCAGACGCATCATCAGGGATTCCATGCTCGGTCTGGCAAGGCGTATAGATGTTGAAGATTGCCGGTCGTCTCGAAGCAAGACCCCTGAGGAGTCCGCCCATCAAGTGCCCTGGATTTGCCTGGGAGGATTGAAGAACATAGGAAGTGCGATGTGCCATCGCAATGAAGGAAAGTTCTTTCCTCGCTTCTGTCTTTCCGTGCTGCGCCAGGCCATACATTGCCATATCGGAAATCTGCCCCGTGAACCCGCTCGTGCAAGCCTGACCACCAGTGTTCGAATATACCTGCGTGTCCAGAACAACGACCCGAATGGGCTTTCCGGAGGCCAGGAGTCTGGACAGGTTCTGGAACCCAATATCGTACATGGCTCCATCACCGCCCATGGCCACGATTGGTGGGCAAAGGAGGAACTCATCATCCGTAAACTTCTCGTAGTTGAAGGCCACGAAGAAATCGTCATGTACTCCTGGATCGTACGCATCTTCGACTTCCAACTCAGTCCTACGGACCAGGGCGAAGTTGTCCGCCATCTTCCGCATGTGTCCTTCGAAGATTCCAATGGCCAGTGATGGGGCATCCTGGAACAGATGGTTGGCCCAGGGGAAAGGATACGGGTTGTAAGGATAGGTGCTGCCCCAAACAGAAGAGCATCCTGTCGCATTTGTCATTCCCAGAGCGGATCGTCCTTTACCACTCGGACCACTCTTATAGCGCCAGCTCAGGTCCTTGAGCTCTTTCAGGAGTTTTGTGAGCTGCGCCAATCGTTTTCGATTTTCTTCGGCAATTGGAATATCCACCTGACCGGAACCGGAAACACCTTCCAGGTCTACGTCCTTGGCGAGGAATAGCCTTGCCTTTGAATCCAACCTCTCGATCAGATCATCAACCTTGGCAACGAAGCTCTGCACATGAGGCTGCAATGAAGCCTCGATAGCCGACACGACCAGATGCACGGAGGTTTTTTCGCCGCACCCCATACAGGCGCCGTCTCCACCCACCATCATCATGTAGTTCTCTTTCTTCAGCAGAAGGGTGTGCAGAATGCCGATTCCTTCATGAATATTCCGTACCTGTACGAAACGGTCCGGCGTATCCGGCAGGTCCTGCCAGAACTTCCAGTTGTCACGTAATTCGTCAACGACATGGTCCTCCTGCTTGATCGTGACGAGCGCTTCGTCAGGACAGACATCTACGCAAAGATTGCATCCCTTGCAGGTGTATGGATTGATCGTAATCGAGAGCAATCCTCCGCTTCCCTCTTCCTTCTTCTCTGGAACATCGAAGAAAGGCAGTGTCTTCGCGACGGGAAACTTCTCTACTACAGCCGCGACTTTTTCATACTCAGCATCCAAGGCCTCACGATCGGTCGACCCTGCGTCCATCTGGCCGGCAACATTCTTATAGGCCAACGCGAGAATGCCGGAGAATGAACCGTCGGGGACGGACTTCAGCAGAGATCGAATCTCCACGGTAAGAGGTTCAATCAGCTTCGGAAACTGGCTGAGAGGCTGCCCATTCGCAGCGGATCTCGTGGCGGAGATCAGCAACTGATCGATGTCGGTCACCAGGCCGGGTATCGCTGCATCCGGACATTGCACCCAGCAATGTCCACAACCTGTACAGTTCTCAGCGATAAACTTCGGTACTTCAAATCGGATGCCCGTCATGTCGCGGAAAAGACCGGTAGCCGCAGGGATCGCACTCAAGGCAGCAAATGGATCCGCCAATGGATCCTCTCCACGGAGATACAGTTCAAAGACATGATCATAGAAACGGTCAGCATCCCCAATACTGAAGTCAGCTTTGTCGACCGCCGGCCGAACGCTCTTGGCTTCGCCCTCGTCCAGGCCGACCAGTTCTTCCCTCTTGTCAGGCAGTTTATCGTAGTCGATCTGTTGAACTTCCTCATAGCCTCGAGTGATAACCCTGACGTTGTCGTCGACAACGTTTTGGCCTTTGTGCCCGAATTTCGTTTGAAGTTGATTCTTGATAGCGTCGAACAGATCCTTTTCGCCCAGGTTTTCACGCTCCATTAAGGGCGATGCAGCGAAGAAAGCGCCCTGAAAGACTGCTCCCTGCATTCTGAACTGCAGTTCGGGATCCGAAGCTTCAGCGCGGGCAACTCCAAAAGCGTCGAGATGATACATCTTGATCCCGTTTTCCCGGATGAACTGCTTAGCCCACGAGGGGAGACTGAACCACAGCTCTCCTTCCGGCAAGTCACTTTGAATGATGAAAACGCCGCCCTTCGACAACCCCATGAGCGGATTCGAATGCCTGAATACGTTTGGATCCGGTGAGAGGACGACATCCACGAAGTTAAGGTCACAGTTGAGACGAATCGGATCGTGGGCGAACGCGGCATAGAACGTTGTCGGCTGGCCTTTCTTTTCAGAACCGTACTTCGGATTCGCCTTCACGTACATTCCAAGGAGATCGGAAAGGGTGTGAGCCAGGTTCTTACCTGTCGTAATAGCACCCCATCCACCCACTGAATGGATCCGAACCGCCAACGAGCCTTTCGGCAGCAGATTCACATTTTTTTCTGGCTGCAATGCCAGTTGCTCGATATCCGGGTACAATTCGAGCGTCTTCTTCTGATGTTCGGTAAGCTTGTCCGATGTTTCCTTCCTGAAGAAATCAATTCCCATATAGAAGAGACGGCGGCCGTTTTGGCCCGGCAGCATACCTCTGATGGCAGCTATCATGTCGCCAGGTTGAACATCTCGACTCCCGAGCCCGAAGCACCCGGAATAGAAATCGGGCGTGTCGTCAAGCGTGTACGAACAGATGTCAGGATAGGGTAGGGATCCGTTCCCGGATCGGCCGTTTTCGAGCGCTTTAAGGACTGAACCCCTTATTTCTTTGAGAAGAGGTGCGTCACTCGACAAAGGTTGATCGACTCGCTCGAGCACGAGCACTCCCTTTTTGCCCCGAAGCAAAGATGCGACTAGATCATTAGGGAAGGGTCGGAACATGGTTATGTTGACCACACCAACCTTGACTCCTTCTGTGGCCCGCAGATGATCGCAGACTTCCTCGAGATTCCAGATGATCGATCCCTGGCCAACGATGACGTATTCCGCATCCTCGGTCCTGTATCCGGACGCGCGAGAATACTTTCGTCCAGTCAGCGCGACGAATTCAGAAAGCGCCTGATCGGTCAAGTCCTGTATATGATCGAAAAAGAAGGGCCCCTGAGCCGCCACTCCCTGGGCATACGCGTCCTGGTTCTGGACAACCCCCAGCATCGCAGGGTAATCAACGTCGAAAAGCTCGGGGATTCTTCTTCGTGTTTCACCAAAAAGCATCCTCTGAGCAGGCGTCGGGCACTCGATAGAATCTGAGGGGTTTCCCAGATATTTAGCAACCAGATCATTCTCCGGAAGGTCCAGGGTCTCGATAACATGGCTCGTAAGGAAGCCATCCTGAGCGATGATTCCCGGGTTGAGTGACAGTTCGGCAACGCGGTGAGCAATCAGGTTCAGATCCGCAACTTCCTGCACATTCTTGGCAAAAATCTGAAAGAAACCGGTGTCGTCTACCGAATGGTAGTCATCGTGCCCACAGTGGATATTGAGAGCCTGCTTGGTCATCGCCCTGGCGGCAATATTGAGAACATAGGTGAGTCTCTTTCCCACAGCGGCGTAAAGCGATTCATGCATATAGGCGATGCCCTGCCCCGCAGAGAAGTTCGCCGAACGCATGCCGGTCATACTCATTCCCGCGGTGACGGCTGCCGCCGCATGCTCACCCTCCGGCTCAAAGAACACCAGCCGACGGCCAAAGACGTTCGGCTTCCCGGCAGCCGCCGCTGCTGAGAATCCCTCGCCCATATTGCTGGCCGGTGTAATCGGGTATACACCTCCAGCCTCGCTCCCAGTTGTCTCCATCGCTACGGCGGCATCTGTGCCGTCCATGGCCATCCGAATTCCAGGATACTCAAATCCGTTTTGACCCTTAGCTTTTCCCATTATTCTTTACTCCCTTCGCGGTGTATGAACTGGCGTTCGCTAACTCCAGTGCAACTTCCTTCAATTTTAAATCTCAGAAGGTCCCTGAGCCTTGCTATATAGCGGCGGGGGGTGATCCTTCGAAAGTCTTGTTCGATCAGATATGCCTTCAGTCCAGTCAGGTCAGACGTTTTAGGTATGGAATAAGAAGCAAGAACCGTACCTAAACGGAACAAGGTCGCCAAACAGCTGAAAACTCACGCATACGGACATGCTTTCCGGCCCGGCAGTCGCAACTGACAGAAGTTGAGCTATATGCCCCAACTCTTTCTGCGTGAAATCACCGTTGCTCACGTATTCCAAAATCCCTAATCAGCCTCGCCAATTCCCTGAATCTCTCTCCTGTTGCCACCTCCTGCAATTCAAATAATACCATTTCCACCGAAGTAAGATGCGCCCCTTCGGATTTCATTCGAGTCAACCCTATGGAACGGTTTTCGGCACTTCGCGAAGAAACCGCGTCAGTGACGACCTCGACCCGGTACCCAAGCTCAAGCAGGTCCCTTACCGTCTGGTAGACGCAGACATGTGTTTCAATCCCTGCCAGAATTACATTGCACCGCCCCAACTCCTCCAATCTCTCCCGGAACACTCCGTCCCTCAGGCAGCTGAACGAGTTTTTCGATATCGCCTCGGAATCGGACAGTAACTCCCGCACTTCGCGCACCGTCGATCCAAGCTTCTCGGGGACCTGCTCAGTTAGGAGGATCGGAAGGCCGAGCAGTTTTGCACCTGAGATCAGGGCCTCCAATGACATGAACAGACGATCTCTCTCGTGCATGATCTGGGCAAGTTTCCCCTGGACATCAATCACAACCAAAACGGTTTCTTCTAGTTTCAGCACTTCGGATCCTTTCGTCAGACTGGATTCCCGGCGCGACTTAACAAACTCCGCTCGATCACTTTGACACCGAACCGGGCGACCATCTCAGCCGAGTTTCCGGCCACACGGAGCACCTCCTCGTGGTTCAGGTCTCCCTGGCACAGTCCAGCTGCCCAGTTCGTAATGAGAGAGATGCCGAGGATGTCCCTGCCCATTTGTCGCAGAGCAATCACTTCGGGCACGGTTGACATGCCCACTGCGTCCGCTCCAAAGGAACGCAGCATCCGTATTTCAGCCGGCGTCTCATAGCTGGGACCTTTAACTGCCGCATAAACTCCGCGTTTGAGTTCCACTCCCAGGTCACAAGCGCAAAGCTCCGCAAGTTCCATCAGGTTAGGGCTGTAAGGTTCGCTCATGCCAGGGAACCGATCCCCGAACTGGTCGCCCGCCGACCCGACAAGCGGGTTGTCTCCCATTAGATTGAGATGGTCTGTGATAAGCATGAGATCACCAGGCAGAAGGTGCGGGCCTATTCCACCCGCCGCATTCGTCAGGACGAACGTTTTAACGCCCCAGAGCGCAACGGCACGAACCGGAAACACGACGTCCTGAGCGGAAAGGCCCTCGTACAAGTGGACCCTGCCGTGGAGCCGGCCGTACCTTCCGGCCTGACCATCCTCGACAATAAGCCGTCCGGCATGCCCGGCCACGGTCGGTACTGGAAAGTGGGGAATCTGCTCGAATGGCAGGCCTCCTTTGGCAGAAGGAAGCCGTGCCGACTGCCCGCCCAGTCCACTACCAAAGCACAGCACCGCCTCAGGGGCAGGTCCAAGCTCCTGGCTAAGGTGCTCAACAGCTTCTTCAAGGCGGGCTTTGTACTTGGTGGATCGAAATACCATTGCTTGGTGCCATGCAGCCTTATGAACCTCCCGGCTGCATCTTCACTAATTGGATAACTCTCAGGACTCCGCTCAGGCAGCGGTTACGTAAGGCATCGGTAGGGCGAGCATCAACTCGTTCTGAATCCGGAGGAGGCTTCTTACCGCCGCCACAAAAAAACCCGGGCTAACCCGGGTTTCAGAATTGTTCGAAGTAAGGAGCCCTAATGAAAGCGGGTCTGCTTCTTCCTGGCTCTCTTTATGGCAAGGGCTTGTTTCAAGCGCTTCTTCTCACCCGGCTTCAAAAAATACGAATGTTTCTTGGCCTCTCGGATGATATCTTCTTGCTGAACCTTCCGCTTAAAGCGGCGCAAGGCGCTCTCAAGCGATTCGCCGTCTTGGATGATGACAACAGCCAACTCTACTCACCCCCTAACCATCTTAAGGAAATTACAAAAGAGGGAAGTTTACTTAAACGGCCCTAACCTGTCAAGGAATCCAGCAGCTGATCGAGCTCCTGTACCGTCTCGGCAGAGAGCTGGTCAGAGACCTTGGGGTTGGAATAGGCTGCTCTCAGAATCGTGACCAAAGCGGGATCAACATTCCGGTCGTCCGAGGGAGCTCCTTCTATTGGAACGGCCAGAACCGAACCTGGAATTCGCTGACGACTCTTCTTGCGAAGCTCCCCAAAACGGGTATCAAGGCTCTGTAAAGCCTTCTGCACGTCCTTCTGCCGGGTTAACTCATCGACGAGCCCCGTTTCAAGCAGGGACTTCATGATTCGAACCAATCCCGGGTCCAGGCCGGGATACGAGGAAACAATGCTCCTCAGCTGGTTTGCACCGGCAGACGCTCTTCTCTTCCGCAAGCCGATTATTAGCAGGCTAGCAGCGACTAGAACTAGGGCTCCCGTCGCAAGAGCAAGTATTATCCGGGGTTCTAACGACCATTCCATAGGCCAGGTTCGTAATAACGGCGCTTCTCAAACAACCGGTCGAGCAGCTCTTGCCTCATGTCAGTAGGGTAGAGCTGAGT
This sequence comes from Acidobacteriota bacterium, assembly GCA_030614585.1. Lineage (GTDB taxonomy): Bacteria > Acidobacteriota > UBA6911 > RPQK01 > JAPXNP01 > JAUWTT01. The sequence continues at coordinate 19,558 of JAUWTT010000003.1, read as the reverse complement.
GTCAATTTCCCTCGCCACCTCGATAGCTTCAGGGAGCTGATCCAGAAACTCCAGGCTCTCAATCAGTCCGAGCTGAGCCTGCAACCTGCAATTCTTACATTTCGTTGTGGCGAGGATCTCACTGAAAACCTGACTCGCGGCTCGGAATTCTCTGCGGATTCTCAGAATGGTTCCGATCCGCACGCGAGCCTGCTCAGCAAGATGCCCATCATCCTCGTTCTCTATTATTCTCTTGAACTCGTCCAACGCAAGGTCAAATTCACTGACCTTGAATCGAGCATCAGCGATTTGAAACCTGACTTCCCGCAACTCCTCCTGGTTGAGCGCCCCTGATTCCACGGCCCGGCTCCAGTGTTCAAACGCTTTTGGCAACTCGTTCAGCTCGCGATCATATATCTCAGCAAGCTTCAGGTGACTCTTCGCTGCCCATTGTGATGCGGGGTATTTTTCGACAATGCTCTCAAAGTAACGCAGCGCACCATTGATGTCATGGAGATTGTAATAGTAGATCGTGGCAGTTTCCCAGAGAGCCTCGGGAGCGTAGTCGCTGTCTTGGTACCTTTCCAAGAAACTGCGATATCTCGTGACGGCTTCACTATAACGGCCAAGCCGCCAACTCTCCTTCGCCCTTTCGAATTGAGCACGGGCCTCGACCTCACTTCCAACAGACAGCCACGAAGCGAAGGCAAAGCAGACAAAGGGCAACAGAAGGATCCACTTATTCGCTTCCCTCATCGAGTTCATCCTCATCTTCAATCGGAATGAGAGTGATGTCGGCAACGCGGTCGTTCCTTCCGAGATCGATCAGTTTGACACCCTGGGCGTTACGGGAAGCAGTCTTGCGTACATGTTCGGTCAGCAAGCGAATGATCTTACCTCCAGCCGTGATCAGGATCATGTCTCCCGGCTCCCTGACATGACAGACACCAACGACCAAGCCGTTTCTGGAGCTGGTACTGATGTTAATCACACCCAGGCCCCCGCGCCTCTGCAGCCGGTATTCAGAGAGTGCCGTTCGCTTCCCGTAACCGTTCTCGGTAGCCGAGAGAATCTCGCCCGAGGTGTCCTCGGCAATACACATGCTGACAACGGCGTCGTCCCGCCTGAGCGCGATACCTTTTACGCCCCGAGTCACCCTTCCCGTGGGACGCACATTCTTTTCTGAAAACCGGATCGCCTTGCCAGAAACAGTGCAGAGCAGGATTTCACTCTGTCCATTCGAGAGGTTCACCTTCAGCAACTCATCACCCTCTTCAACCTTGCAGGCGATAATTCCGTTAGTCCGTGGATGTGAAAACGCTTCGAGGCTGGTCTTCTTGATGATGCCCTTTTTTGACACCGATACGACGAACCGGGAGGGGTCAAAGTCGTTCACGCTCAAGATGTCGGCAATCTGCTCATCTTTCTCAACGTTGATGAGGTTGATGATGGGACGCCCCCTGGCGGCTGCTCCCACTTCTGGAAGTTCATAGACTTTCACCCAATACATTCGTCCCCGGGTGGTAAACACCAAGAGGTAGCTGTGAGTCGACGCTACGAAGAGGTACTCAATCAGATCCTCCGCTGTGCGGGTACTCATGCCTCTCCGCCCCTTCCCCCCTCGTGCCTGGCTCCTGTAGACATCCAAAGCTGTTCGCTTGATATAGCCCGCTCGGGTTGCAGTGATGACCACAGGTTCATCAGGAATCAAATCTTCAATCGTCAGTGCGGCCTGGTGATCGAGAATTGAGGTCCGCCGCTCGTTCTGAAAGTCGTTTCTGACCTCAATTAGTTCCTCTCGGATAACCTGTTTCAAAACTACTTTGTCAACCAGAATCTCCTTCAATCTGGCGACTTCTGCCATTAAGCTCTCGTATTCGTCGTTGACCTTTCCACGCTCTAGCGCTGTGAGCCTCTGCAGTCTCATCTCAAGGATCGCCTGGGCTTGTATTTGCGAGAACTCGAACGTCTGCATCAGGCCTTCCCGAGCACTCGTTGGAGAGTCCGAGGCCCTGATCAATTCGATGATCGCGTCAAGATGGTCCAAGGCCTTTCTCAGGCCTTCCAACACGTGCGCCCGTCTTTCGGCTTTGTCCAGTTCAAACGCCGTGCGGCGCCGTACGACTACTCTCCGATGAGCAAGAAAAAGAACGAGCAACTCCTTCAGCGGCATCACTTTAGGCTGTCCGTCGACCAAAGCCAGCAGGATGACACCAAAAGACGACTGCATCGGAGTGAGTTTATAGAGGTGATTCAGTACAATTTCGCGCACCGCTCCACGCTTCAACTCGATCGCGATTCGCATACCTTCTCGGCTAGACTCATCTCGCAGATCACTGATTCCCTCAATCTTCTTCTCGTGAACCAACAGGGCAATGCGCTCAACCAGCCTTGCTTTGTTCACCTGGTAGGGAAGTTCCTCAACGATAATGGCCGTCCTGTCGTTCCCAATCGGTTCGAATACGGCCTTGGCCCGCATTTGAATAATGCCTCGACCCGTAGTGTAGGCTTGATGAATTCCTGCTCGTCCGTGGATGAACCCTGCGGTCGGAAAGTCCGGTCCGGGCAATTCAGTCATGATCTCTGCCAAGGTCACTTCAGGATCGTCCAGAACGAGAAGCAGTGCATTGACCACCTCGCCCAGATTATGCGGTGGAATGTTCGTAGCCATTCCTACAGCGATTCCCGAGGTCCCGTTCACGAGAAGATTGGGAACTCGTGTTGGGAGCACCACCGGTTCGGTGAGAGACTCATCGTAATTGGGCTGGAAATCAACGGTGTCTTTGTCTATGTCAACGAGGAGTCGTTCCGCAAGGAGAGCCATGCGGACTTCGGTATACCGCATAGCCGCAGGAGAATCACCGTCAACCGAGCCGAAATTGCCCTGTCCATCCACCAGGGGAGCCCGCATAGAAAAATCCTGGGCCATCCGAACGATGGTGTCGTAAACGGCAGACTCACCATGAGGGTGGTATTTTCCAATCACGTCACCGACGATGCGGGCGGATTTCTTGTACGCTTTGTTGTGGTAGTTGTTCAGTTCGCGCATTGCGAACAGAACGCGCCGATGAACAGGCTTTAAACCATCCCTTACATCCGGAAGCGCCCGTCCGACTATTACGGACATGGCGTAGTCCAGATAGGAAGCCTTCATCTCCTCTTCAATGTTGACTGGGATTTCCCGATTCAGATTTTCCATCGCTTAACTTGTTAGTGGTCAGATGTCCAGATTCTTAACGTTGAGGGCATTGTCTTCGATGAACTTCCGGCGTGGCTCAACCTGGTCCCCCATCAAGATGGTGAAGATCTCGTCTGTCTCGATTGCATCTTCAATATTCACCCTGAGAAGCGCTCGGCTTTCCGGATTCATCGTGGTTTCCCAGAGTTGTATAGGGTTCATCTCGCCCAGCCCTTTATAACGCTGAATCAAAAGGCCTTTCCTGCCTGCCGCAAGTATGTGGTCGAGCAGGGCATCTTCACTGCAAACGGCAGTCTCCTTGTCCCCTTCATGAATAACCATTTCTTTGTTGGAAAACTCCAGGATCTTCCAATAGAGCCTCACGAGCTGCAACCACTCAGCTGACACAAGCAGATCGTGATCAATAATCCTGGGCACCGCCGATCCCTGAGAAATCCTGAGCTCGAAAAGACTGTGTTCTTCGTCCTTGAGCACCTCGACCGTCAGCGCCTCACCCTGCAGCGTTTCAGCCACCTGATCGAGTTCTTCTCGGTCACGGAGAAAGACGTCCATGTCCTCGGCATCCGCTGTCCCCTGAAACCATTCGGCGAGTCGTCCCAGCAGTCCCGACAGAAAACCATTACTACCGACCTTCCGATTGACCCTGTCAAACAGGCGCCGGTAGTCGGTCAGATCGTGCATTCGCTCCACCAACACAGGACCCTGGTATTCGTTTCCGGTGTCTGGGATCCTGACGACCACATTCTCAGTGGCCCTGGCCATCAGATACTCGGTCAGTTCTTTCTCACGATGCAGATAGCGTTCACGCTTTCCGGCCTGGACTCGATAAAGAGGGGGCTGCGCAATATAGATGTGTCCACTCCGAATCAGATCGATCATCTGCCGATAAAAGAAGGTTAACAACAGCGTTCTGATATGGCTGCCATCAACATCGGCGTCAGTCATAATAATGATCTTGTGATACCGGAGCTTTGAACCATCAAATTCGTCCTGCCCAATGCTTGTCCCAAGCGCCGAGATCATGGTGGCGATCTCTTCATTGCCGAGCATCTTGTCGAAACGGGCCTTTTCAACGTTCAGAATCTTCCCTTTAATCGGAAGCACCGCCTGCGTACGCCGATCACGCCCCTGTTTAGCAGATCCTCCTGCGGAATCTCCCTCAACGATAAACAGCTCGGAAAGGGCGGGATCCCGCTCCTGACAATCGGCCAGCTTTCCCGGAAGGGAGAGATTCTCAAGGGCACCTTTGCGGCGGGTAAGATCCCTCGCTTTTCGGGCCGCGTCCCGGGCTCGAGCTGCGTCAACCGCTTTCTCTATTATTCGTCGGGCTTCTCCGGGATTCTCTTCGAGAAAGATCGACAGACGCTCATTACAGATAGTCTCTACCAGCCCTTTGACGTCACTATTGCCCAACTTCGCCTTAGTCTGCCCCTCAAACTGAGGATCCGGCAACTTCACACTGAGGACTGCGGTTAACCCTTCCCTCACATCCTCACCGCTCAGATTCTGCTTCAGGTCCTTGGATAATCCCGCCGCCGCGACATAGCCGTTCAGACTGCGAGTCAGAGCAGCTTTGAAACCAACCAGGTGCGTCCCACCTTCAACAGTGTTGATGGTATTAGCGAAAGAAAAAAGTGTCTCGTTATAGCCGTCATGATATTGCAGGGCAATCTCGACCCCAATGTTGCCTTTTTCGCCCGAGAAATGAATTGGCGGCTCGTGGAGAGCGCTCCGATTCTTGTTCAGATGCTTGACAAAATCGACTACCCCTCCCTCGTAGTAATACTCCTGCTCTCTATCGGAGCGCAGATCTTCAATACGGATTCGAAGACCTGGGTTCAGGTAGGCAAGTTCACGGAGCCGTTGAGAAAGGATTTCGAAGCTAAAATCGGTCGTCTCAAAAATCCCAGGGTCGGGTTTGAAGGTAATTTTCGTCCCCCGCTTCCTCGTCTTCCCCGTTTGCTGAAACTCGGTTACAGGAAGCCCAAACTCGTAGCTCTGTGAATAGACCTTCCCGTTGCGCCAGATTTCAAGATCGAGCCGACTGGAGAGAGCGTTGACTACAGAAACACCAACACCATGCAGTCCTCCCGAGACTTTGTAGGTTTCATTGTCGAATTTGCCACCGGCATGCAGCGTCGTCATCACGACTTGTGCAGCGGGAACCTTCTTCGCAGAGTGGATGTCAACCGGAATTCCACGCCCATCGTCGACAACCGTGATCGAGTTGTCGATGTGGATCGTAGCCGAGATTTCCTTGCAATGCCCAGCCATCGCCTCGTCAACCGAGTTGTCGATGACTTCATAAACCAGGTGGTGCAGGCCTGATGCGCCGGTCGAGCCTATATACATGGCTGGACGCTTCCTTACCGCTTCCAGCCCTTCCAGCACCTTTATTTTCTCTGCCGTGTAGGTCTCTATCGCCTCAACAGCGTCCTGGGCCTTATTGCTCAGTGGATTCACGCCTTCATTCACGATGCTCTCTCCATCTGAACTCCCACTTCTGACGAGAACCCGCTTATTCTCGAAACGAACTCGTCACATCTGCCAAATCAAAACTCCCCTCGCGCCGCGCATTAAGATTGCCCGAAACGCAAATGATTTGCCGATCCTCAGGCATGAACTCCAAGCTGGCAACAGAGGGATACTCACGTTATGAAGGAAGTCAACATTATATCATATTTCCGGCTGGAATCCTTGGGCGAAGAGTGCGTGTATTGCAGGTGTTTTCTCGGAGTGCTACAACTTCTTGAGCCGGTCAAATCTTCATTGGCATCACGACGTAATAGTAGTCGTAATCTCCGAGCCCTTTAGGCTTCATCAGCCCCTGCGTTTCCTTGTCACGCAGGCTGACGACTATCTCCTCAGTGTCGGCATTCTGAAGAAAATCAAGAAGGTACTGGGCGTTGAAGCCAATTTCCATCGCCTCACTCGAGTACTTCGCCTCAAGGGTCTCTTTAGCTTCTCCAAAATCGGAACTGGCAGACGAGATTTCTATCTGATTTTCCTGCATGCTGAATCTAACTGCCCGGGATTGCTCATCGGCCATGACTGCCGCACGCTTCAGGGCATCTCCAAACAGCAGTGTGCTGACAACCAGGTCGCGATGGTTCTCCCGAGGGATCACCATCTCATAGTTGGGAAACTGCCCCGTCAGGATACGCGAGACCAGGAGTCTCTCGCCTACTTTGAAGAAAAGATGGTTTTCGGTATTCCCGAACTCCACACTCAAGACATCTCCTGATGCCAATTTGTTCAGTTCCACCAGCGTCTTCTTCGGCACTAACACCCTGGTCTCACCCTCGATCCCGGAGACCTCACAATTATGGCTGATCAGAACCAAACGGTGTCCATCGGTGGTTACCAGGGTTATGGTTCCAGGATTCACGATCAGGAGAGCGCCGTTCAGCGTATAACGGGATTCTTCTTGAGTGATGGCATAGATGCTGCGTGTAATCATGTATCGCAGCGGCCCCGCAGGAAGGGTCACGGTCTTGCCTTCGACCGAAGGAATATCGGGGAAGTTCTCCTTGGAAAGCCCTGCCACCTTGAAGCGGGAACGCTCACAGGTAAGGTTAATCCAATCCGAGGTCGAAGCCTTGAAGTGGATGTCGGAATCCGGCAATAGCCGGACAATGTCGAACAGCTTCCGAGCTGAAACCGTTGCTGCGCCACTCACCTTGATGTTCGCCCGACATCCGCAGCGCAGGGTGACATCCAAATCGGTGGCCGTGATCACGAGGGAATTGCCGGCGGTTTCGAGCAACAAGTTCGAGAGAATCGGAACTGTTGTCTTCCGCTCGACGACGCCCTGGACATATTGGAGTTCTCTCAGAAGATCCTCTTTCTTGATCGTGATGTCCATAAACCAGCTCCTCGGCCGCCCCTGCTAATTAGCAATGATCTGAGTTAGTTTATCCAGGGTGGCTTTCATCTTGGGATCCTGTTTCTGTAGTTTGGCAATCTTCCGAATCGCATGAAGGACAGTTGTGTGGTGCTTGCCACCGAATTCCTTGCCGGTTTCGGCAAGCGAGTGATCTGTCAGCTCTTTACAAAGGAACATTGCCGTTTGTCGCGGTTCCGCGATGCGGCGAGCGTTGTTCTTCGATTTTAGCTCGGTGACCTTAAGCGAATAGTGCTCCGCAACGGCTTTCTGAACATCTCCTATTGTGATTCTCCGGTCATTACTTTCGACGATGCTCTTCAGAACCCGCTGAGCCAGCGTTAGACTGATTTCTTCGCCGGTCAAACTACTGTAAGCGACAAGCCTGACCAAGGCCCCCTCCAACTCTCTGATATTGGATTTGATATTGCTCGCAATGAATAGAGCCACATCATCAGGGATCTGAATCCCTTGAGTTTCCGCCTTCTTCGTTAGAATAGCGATCTTGGTCTCCAGGTCCGGCGCCTGTATATCAGCAATGAGTCCCCACTCAAAGCGACTATGGAGACGTTCCTCAAGCGTAGGTATGTCCTTTGGAGTCGAGTCGCTCGAAATAATGATCTGCTTCTGCGCATCGTACAAAGCGTTGAAGGTGTGGAAAAATTCTTCCTGGGTCCGCTCTTTGCCGGCAAGGAATTGGATGTCATCCATCAACAGAACGTCAATGCTGCGATACTTTTCTCGGAACTGGATCATTTTGTCATAGCGGATTGAATGGATAAGCTCGTTCATAAACCGCTCTGACGACATATATGCCAAGCTGACGCTCGGGGAGTCGCACAGAATCTTATGACCAATGGCATGCATCAGATGCGTCTTTCCCAGGCCCACCCCTCCATAAATGAAAAGCGGATTGTACGCACAGGAAGGCTGCTCAGCGACAGCCATAGAGGCAGCATGGGCAAACTGGTTGGAGAAGCCTACCACAAAGTTCTCAAACCTATACTTCGTGTTCAAACTCCTGATCGCACCATTTCCGCCAAGCTTCGCACCCGCTTTGACGACACCCTTCCCCAGCCCCGCTTCGAGCCCCTCTTCCTCTGCCACCTTAAAGTGGATCTCAAAACCATCCATGTCCAACTCTCTCAGCACCTCGTCCAATACATCAGCGTAGTTTTCCGCTAGCCAATACTTGAAGTGCTTGTTCGGCACCCACACAAAAAGCTGTTTCTTTGCGATGTCCTGGCGATGAAGAGAAGTTGGCCTAAACCAGATCCGGAAGTTCTGAACAGAAACTTTCTCCTGAATCCTCGCTAGAATTTGTTCCCACAACTGCATATCTGCGATCCAAAACGGTCAGCACACTTAGAGACACCGCTCCCCGCTAAATTACACGCGTTCGAAAAAGAGAACACCCCCCTGGACGGTTCCTCGAATGAACCGATTCCCACAACATTTCCACACTTTGTGGAAAAAGCAAAACGACCTTGGAAGCCTAATCCCGAAATCGAGCAGACCCTAAATTAGCACGCGGAACCGAGACCTACAAACGAATTTCAGAACCAAAATTCAGCAAACCGAATTTTCCTTTTAGAATCAGCGCCTTAGGTCGGTTTCTCTCAGCTCTATTCTCAAGAGTCGTGCGTGATTTGAGATAAACTCTTCTAAATCCACGGTTTGGTGCGAAGGCTTGGGGAAGAGTCGATGACCGACATCCAGCGAAGAGGTATTTTTGTCGTTTTTACCGTTTTTGAAGCAACGGCCTCAATTTGTCGAAGGTGCTCTCGAGTGCCTCGGGAATGATCCGAGTTTGACTCAGCACGGAGACCATATTTGAGTCGCCTGTCCAGCGCGGGACCACATGCAAGTGGAGATGGCCTGCCACTCCAGCGCCCGCGCACTCTCCAAGGTTAAACCCGACGTTAAACCCATCCGGTTGATACACGCTTTTCAGCGCGGCCTCAAGACTCCGGGCAAGATCCATCATTTCATTCAACTCCGCGGGTTCGACCTCCCCCAGGGTGGCTATATGGCGGTTCGCTACCACCAAGGTATGACCAGAGGTGTAGGGGAATCGATTTAGAACGACGTAGTTACAATGGCGCCTGGAGATGACGAAGTTGTCTCGGTCTTTCGCTGGATCCTAGTCCTGGAGGCAGCAGAAAATACACTCCCCTTCTGGCAGCCCGCTACTGATGTAGTGAAACCGCCATGGAGTCCAGAGGTTTTCCATTCAGGAGTTGATCAACTCCTTCAGTTCCTTGCCAGGCTTGAAATAAGGGACCTTCTTGGCAGGAACATGGACCTTCTCTCCTGTCTTGGGATTACGACCCTGCCGAGCTGCGCGATCGCGCAACCGGAAGCTTCCGAAACCTCTCAGTTCGACCTTCTCGCCACTCCGCAAAGACTCGATGATGCTTTCGAGCACCGTCTGCACGATGACTTCTGCATCTTTCTTGCTCAGACCCGAATTTTTCGCAACGCCGTCGACGAGTTCAGCTTTCGTCATCAGTCACTTCCCCCTTGGCTTTTTCTGCCTTCCTTTTCAATTCTCCAAGCTGGTCGCCGGCTATTTCACCAATAGACGTGGTAGCAACTTCCGGCGTATACGTCCATCTGTCCACTGCCTCTTCCGACTCTGTCAAGGCACGAATGGACAGCCCGATTTTCCGTTCCAGGAGGTTGAGCTTGATGATCTTGAAATCTGATTCAAATCCAACCTCAAACTCCGCTTCAGGATCCTCGACTCGCGTCGTACTTAGTTCCGACACGTGGCACAAACCTTCTATTCCCTCCTCGACCTCGACAAAGGCACCAAAGCTCGCCAGTCGGATGATCTTGCCCTTTACTACCTCGCCGACCTGATGCAGCGAGAAGAACTCCTCCCAAAGATCGGGCTCCAACTGCTTAATACCAAGCGAAAGTCGCTGGTTAGCAGCATCGACATTCAGGACAACCGCATCGACCTCCTGCCCCTTCTGAAGCACCTCCGACGGATGCTTGATCTTCTTCGTCCAGCTCAAATCTGAAACGTGAACGAGACCTTCAACTCCCTCTTCAACTTCAACAAAGGCACCAAAGTCCGTCAGGTTCCGCACCACACCCTTGATAATCGCATTAATCGCGTAGGTTTCTTCGACTCGATCCCACGGATTCGGTTCAGTCTGTTTGATCCCGAGAGAGATCCGGCGATTGTCCGCATCGACATCCAGAACAGCCGCTTCGACCTCGTCGCCAACCTCGACAACTTTCGATGGGTGCTTCAAGCGCTTATTCCAACTCATCTCCGATACATGGATCAACCCTTCAACCCCTTCTTCCAGTTCGACGAAAGCTCCGTAATCGGTCACGCTGACCACCCGAGCGTTAACTCGTGCACCCTTCGTGTACCGCTCAGCGGCCGAAAGCCATGGGTCTCCGGAAAGCTGCTTATAGCCCAGCGAGACTTTTTCTTCGAGACGGTCAAATTTCAGGATCGTGACCTCAGTTTCCTGCCCTACATGAAACAGGTCCAGCGGGTGATTCACTCTCCCCCACGACATGTCTGTGATGTGCAGAAGTCCATCGATACCGCCCAAATCAACGAACGCACCATAGTCGGTGATGTTTTTCACAACGCCCGTGACGATCTTCCCTTCCTCGAGTGTCTTGAGGGTCTCTTCTTTCTGCTTGTAGTACTCCTCCTCCAAAACAGCTTTTCGAGAGAGAACGATGTTTCCGCGACGCTTATTGACTTTGATGACTCGCACTTCAATCTCTTCGCCCCTGAAACTATCGAGATTGCGAACTGGGTGCATATCAATCTGAGAACCCGGCAGAAAAGCACGAACCCCTATGTCAACAGCGAGTCCACCCTTAATCCGTTCGATGACTCGACCCTTCAAAACCTCCTCCTCTTCATAGGCGGTCTCGATCGAGTCCCAAATCTTCATTCTCTCGGCCTTCTCTTTTGAAAGAATGACCGTGCCATCGTTCTCTATGCTTTCGAGAAGAACCTCAACGGTGTCTCCCACCTTCAGCGAGACTTCACCATCCTCATCCCTAAACTCTGCTGCCTGGACCACGCCCTCTGACTTGAATCCTACGTCGATGACAACTTTATCTCCGGCAATCTTGAGGACAGTACCTTTGATGACCTCACCTTCGGCGAAGTTCTTTAAACTCTCATCGTACTCTTTCAGTATCGCTTCGTAATCCACATCCCCGGGATCTTCGATCACGGGTGCAAGAGAAACAGCCTTCTTTGCCGTCTCTTCGTTCTGCTCAACAGTCTGTGCCATTCAAAAACAACCTCCTACAAATTCTTTTGGTGCCGATCGGCGGCATAAATCCGGACGCAGAAAGACTCCAGAAGTCCACCCCTTACCTAGAAAAGGTGGACTGCGTAGAGAAACATTTGGAAAGCTGGACCATCTCGTGGCCCGAACCGAATTGAAACTGGAGACAAAACCAGAAAATCCTTACATCGCCCGAATTTTGAAAGACCTTTTATACCGCGGCCGCAAAACGATTGTCAAGCCGATCGGTTGCTCATGTCGACTTCAAAAGAACGTATTTGATACACTAGCCTTTCTTATGTTTCCAGGTACACTTGTCTGGAGCACCCATACTGAGGAAAAATTTTAGAGGTTAACAGGGATATGAAAGCCGGTATTCATCCAGAATATACAACCGTAAAAGTATCGTGCGCCTGTGGTGCCGCGTGGGAGACACGCTCCACCAATGGTGGGGACCTTCGACTGGAGATCTGCTCAAGCTGCCATCCGTTTTTCACTGGGAAACAGAAGTTCGTCGATACTGCAGGACGTGTCGAACGCTTCCAGCGTAAGTATGGGAAGATCTTTCGCAAATAACGTCTCTCCGAGAAGCCCTGCACTCAAATGTTTGGAAAACTTGACGCACTTGAAGAGAAATACCACGAGATTTCTCGACAACTGAGCGACCCCAACGTTGTCTCTGATCTCGACAGGTACAAGAAGATCGCTCAAGCCCATTCTGAGCTCGATGAGATCGTCGGTAAGTACCATACGTACAAACAGTTGCTGGTCTCTCAGGCGGAAACGAAAGGGCTGCTGCAGGAAGAGTCAGATGAGGAGCTTCTTGCTCTCGCCAGAGAGGAACTCGAGGAGGTCGAAGGGAAGATAGAAACAGCAGAAGAAGAGTTGAAACTTCTCTTGATCCCCAAGGACCCAAACGACGAACGTAACGTCATCGTGGAGATCCGAGCCGGCACTGGAGGTGACGAAGCCTCCCTTTTTTCCCAGGAGATCTTCCGCATGTACATGCGCTACGCGGAAGCCCGAAACTGGAAGTCCGAGGTGCTTTCGACCAACTACTCCGCTGTTGGAGGAATAAAGGAAATCATCTTCATGATCAGTGGCGTCCGGGTCTACAGCCGGCTGCGTTTTGAGAGCGGAGTCCACCGGGTGCAGCGCGTGCCGGAGACTGAAACCCAGGGCCGTATCCACACCTCTGCGGTAACCGTGGCGGTTCTTCCTGAAGTGGACGACGTCGAAATTGCCGTCGATCCGAACGAACTGCGAATCGACACCTACTGTTCTTCGGGACCCGGAGGCCAGTCAGTTAACACAACCTACTCCGCCGTCCGAATCACGCACCTGCCAACAGGAGAAGTTGTCACCTGCCAGGATGAAAAGTCGCAGATCAAGAACAAGAACAAAGCCATGAAAGTTCTTCGGTCCCGGCTCTACGAAAAGGCTCGCTGGGAGCAACAGCAGGAGATTGCGGCGAATCGCAGATCCATGGTTGGCTCGGGAGATCGCAGCGAGAAGATTCGTACTTATAACTTTCCTCAGAACCGTGTGACAGACCACAGGATTAACCTGACGCTCCATCGTTTGGACTCAGTGCTTCAAGGATCCCTCGACGGAATCATCGACCCTCTGATCACCCATCACCAGGCAGAATCTCTGAAGGAGCAGGCTCTGGCTTGAGTGGTTCGCTCTGCTGACATAAATTGGAAAGCCCATGGCAGCCAATGTTCGCGATGTGCTCCGTGAAGCTGAGGAGCACCTGGATCGGCACAACACGAAGATGCCTCGCCATGATGCATTGCTTCTTCTCTCTGCGGTGATGGGGCAGCGGGTCGAAACGCTCCTGGCTCACCCGGAACTTCACGTCCCTACACACGATCTTTCGACATATTGGGAATGGTTGCAGAAACGTGCCCGCAATTACCCGCTCCAATACCTTACGGGGCGGCAGGAGTTCTTCGGAAGAAGCTTCGTCGTTTCTCCGTCAGTGCTCATACCTCGTCCGGAGACAGAGACTGTTGTGCAAGCTTGTCTTGATTTCCTGACTACCCTGGAGCGGCCTGCAACGGTACTCGACATCGGTACCGGCTCGGGCTGCATCGCACTCACACTGCTCTGCGAGGTTTCGAACCTCACCGCTTGTGCTGTCGATACTTCTCGGGAAGCCCTGCAAGTAGCGATGCAGAACAGCCACAACCTCAACTGCTCTGACCGGCTGGAGCTCCTTCAAGGATCCACCGTGGACCCTCTTCTGATCGGTACAAGCCGACGTTTCGATCTGGCTGTATCGAACCCACCCTATGTAGCTCGAGCAGATTCGGTCGAACCTGAAGTAGAGCATGAACCCGGACAGGCAGTTTTTGCCGGCCAAGACGGATTGCAGGTCTACAGTGAGATTTTCAGCAAGACGGCTTGTGTGCTCGCCTCAACCGGACGGTTAATTCTTGAGGCCGGCTTTGGTCAGGCAGAGAAGATCGCCCGACTTGGCAAGGAAAATGGCTGGCATGAGATGGAGCGGCGCCCTGACCTGGCAGGCATCGACCGATGCCTCGTGCTTCACCACATCGGCACTGCCGGTCCTACTCAGTAACGCTTACCGCCCGCTCCAGAATTGTCATTCGCCAAGTAGGGATTTCCACGACGGCAACCTTCAGCAGGTATTTTCCGGGTGGAGCCAATAGTCGATTCGTGTAGATGATCCCCCTCGCGTCACGAATCTCCTTCTCACTCAATCGGGCTTTGAGGATCTCTCGAAGGCGAACGACTTCGTTCCCGGACTGGTCGAGCAGAACTCCGATAATTCCCAGTTGGGAGTTTATGTCGCCGGTGGGGTCTTTCTGAAGCGAGTAGGAGGCGATTCTGAGACGAAACCTTACGCTTGTTTCTTCTGCGCCAGCCCTCTGTCGCAGAAGATCAATGTTTGCTCCCAGTTCATGGAAATGTTCAGCCCCCGCCCCCAACTGAGAAATTCCTTCATTGTCAAAGAGAGCCGCAATATAGTCGCGCTTTGCCTCTATACGATCTGGCAGATTCTTGAAGATCCCATGAACCGAATACCCAGGAGTCTCAACCTCTACCCTAATGTTCCGCTGCCGCCGATCCAGCTCGGGCTGGTCAGTATAGTAGGCAACTTCATAAAGATTCCCAAAAAGTTCGTCATTGATTTGAGCAAGAACATTGTCAAAATCCAGGATTGCCTCGAAGCCCCCGAAATGCATACCTCCTGTGCTTTCGGCTAAATAGGCAAATGCCGCTTCCTTAGCTTCTCTGTCGGCGACTTTAGCTCCCCCCCCGGACTTGCCTGAGCTGATATACAGCTGAGCAGCCGACGGCACCCAAATCGTGTAAATGACAGCCCCGTGCTCTCGTGCAAAAGCACCCGATGCCCGGCTAAGCGCATAATTGTCATCCATCCCGTCGGAAATGACGATCACGGCCTTGCGATCCTCCGGGAGGGCCCGTTTGGCCACCATGTTGATTACCGAGTTCAAAGAGGAGTAGATGGCAGTCCTCCCGAGATGGGGATGGGCGGCCGCCAAAGCATCCAGCGCGGCCTGTCGATCAGAAGTGAAGTCCTGGAAGGGGAGCACCTGGTCAGTGAAACCAAAAACCCCAACCTTCGTGAATTCATTCACATTCTCAAAGAACAACCTTGCTGCAAGAACCTCTTCGCTCCGCGTGGCAAAGGTGCTGCCACTTACGTCGAGCAGAAGCGTCAGCCAGAGAGGAGTCGACGTTGTGTTCTGGTTCCGCGGAGGCTCGAAAAAAGCAAGGTCACGACGACGCCCATTCTCAAAGACCTGGAAATCGTCGGTGGTCAGCTTGTTGGCGAAATTGGCGCCGCCGTCTCTAACGCTGAATCTGAGGGTTACGATATTGACATCGATCCTAATGGGCTCTTGTGCATGTTCGATCGACTCTTGAGCATTTGCCAACTCAACGAAACATAAACAGAGCGAAAGCAAAGCTCCAAGAAATCGAACTGATGGGAACCAAGTCCCCTCAAGGTTCATGCGACTGATCCTGACCTTATGAGATCCAGAAACTCTATTCTTGAGCGTTGGTCATCTCTAAACTTGCCGAGCATGGCGGAGGTGATCATCTTACTGTTTCGCTTCTGCACCCCTCGCATCATCATACAGAGGTGCTGTGCCTCCAGGACAACGGCCACGCCTCGCGGGTTGATAGCGTCCCGAATCGTCTCTGCAACCTGCTGAGTGAGCCTCTCCTGAACCTGCAACCGTCGCGCCAAGACATCCAAGATCCTGGGGATCTTGCTCAAACCGATCACTCGATTCTTGGGCAGGTAGCCGACGTGGCACCTCCCGAAGAAGGGCAGGAGGTGATGCTCACACAAACTATAGAACTCGATATCCTTTACGATGACTAACTCGTCGTAGTCGACAGTGAACAACGCATCGTTCAGAACTTCATCAATACTCTCCCGATATCCACGAGTCAGGAAGCGCATTGCCTTGTCCACTCGTTCGGGGGTCTCTCTCAGACCCTCACGCTCAGGATCCTCTCCAAGTTCCCCCAGCATTTGGCGGACCAGCTCTTTCATATCCATCAGTATAGACCAAGTGAGTTAATTCGCCTCACTTTGCTTGCTGAGTACCGCAGCAGGTCACGGGGAAGGCGTCTCGGGGGCTTGGGGGACTGGAGTACTGGAGTCTTGGGGGACTGGGGGACGGGAATTGGAGCGTTTGTCAGGTTTTGGAAATTTCGTCGTCAACTCAATTGCGAACTTCGTCGAGGCTTGGGAAGAATCGGACGATCAGGTTTAAGACTAAGCTCGCGACAAGGCTTACGACGAAGGGGTCTGGGCTTTGGGGCAACCGACCACGGCTGATAACCCTAAACATCAATCACAATGTGTCCACTTTTCACCAGGACTTGCCAACGTCAGTGTGAACCATGCTTCCAGTGATCTTCGCCGGCCTTCTTGAGTCGATCCATTTCGGCCTGGAGCCGGGCAAGACCTTCTGTATTGCTTTCGTTCTCCCGTATCCACACGGGCCTGCCAATCTTCACAAGCGCGGTCGTAAATGGCTTGGGAATCCGCAAACCGTCCCAACTTTGCAACTCCCAGTACCTTCTGGGCTCTATGTGAAAGCAAAGCAATGGAATCCTCTTCTTGCGGGCAAGGAGGACCGGCCCGGGCTTGGCCTGGTATCTAGGCCCTCGCGGTCCGTCCGCAGTAAATACCACTTCGCCACCCTGGTCAAGACAGCGAGCCAGCTCGATCAGGTCCTGTACACCGCCCCGCGTACTCGAACCGTGTGCAGTGCGGAAGCCAAGCCGCTGAATGATACGGCCAATGCATTGGCCATCAAAATGCCTGCTCACCAGAACGATAAACCCCATGTTGCGGAAGTAGTAACCTGCGCACAGCAGCTGGTTGTGCCAGAAGGCATACACACCTGAGCCTCGGGCCCTGTTTTGGTCAAGGATTTCACGGTCCTCTATGACGTATCTGACCGTCAAGTTAACCAGATGGATGAGCACAGGGCCTATCAAGGAACTCAGGCTCAGCAGGAGTCTCTGCCAACAAGAGAATTTGTTTGACCGGTCGATTTCCAACTCCTATTCAACCCAGACTCCTCAACTCAGAGTCTATTCGCTCGATCTCGTCTATGAACTGCCGTCTGCAGTCTGCTGCAAACGGGTTTTCACACTCCATGTCAAGAAACAACTGGTCGGTATCGCGCTGCACAGTCTTCACCAACCGAAAGAAGCTCTCCGGGCCTGGCGTCGAGATGGGCTTCACCCCCCAGTCCAAGCGTCTCATTGCCTGAGCGATCAAATGGAATACAGCCTGACTCAGAGCCATCTGGCGATCGTGTTCCTCCGGCGTCACCTCAACAAGTACAAGCTCCAGGCTTCGTAGGAAATCGCATATCGCAGCATACTTGTCCGGGGCAATGCGCACAGGGCAAAGTGCAATTTTGAGCCCTGCTATTCCTTCCTTACCACTGTCTGGACCGAAAAGAGGATGCGTGCCAAGGATGTCAACGAAAGCTGGAAGGGCTTCCAGCATCCAGCTGACTGGACGCGCTTTGACGCTGCAGGTGTCTACCACAATCTGGCCTGGCTTCAGACTCGCGGCAATCTCGGCGCAGGTTCCCTGGACGGCCGAAATCGGGACTGCCAGAACTATCAGTTCCGCTCTCAGAACCAAGTCGAGCGAACTCGCCTCAGCAACCCCACTGAGCTTCTCTGCGTCCTTGTCAAAAACATGCAGGTCAACCCGGTTCCTCAAGTGCCGGCACACCATCGTCCCGAACCTTCCAGCCCCCAAAACTCCAACGCTATCGATTTTCACAGTCTGAAATTATAATGGCTCCCTGCCATGGCTGAAAACTCCCTGTTCGTACCAGCAACATCGGTCGACGAAGAAGTCATCCTCGAGGGTGCCCAAAAACCCTGGCATTCTGCCGACGGAGTTGCTATCGACCGCTACTGGAACGCCGAGCCGGCTAGCCGAACCTGCGGCGATTGGAACACCCTGACCCGAATCAGCGCCCTTTGGAATCAAACACACCTCTTCTTCAAGTTCGAGTGTAACTACGACACGCTCCACGTCAAGCCGGATCTCGGCCCAGGCGGTCCAATCGACCAACTCTGGGAATCGGACGTAGCCGAGGTCTTCCTCCGACCTCCTGGCAGTTCCGACTACTTTGAATTTGAGGTCAGCCCTCTTGGCCAATGGCTGGATGTTCACGTCATAAGACCAAGACAAAATGTGGACTTTGCCTGGTTGTCGCACCTCGAGGTACGAGTTCAGCTGGATCAACACGAACAAACCTGGTCGGGAGTCTTCAAAATTCCCTTTGAACCAATGCTTCGTACAGCAGATACAGAACGACTCCCTGAGCCAGGAGATGTGTGGGGCATGAACCTCTTTCGTCTGGCTGGAGAAGAGCCGGACAGGGAGTACCTGGCCTGGCGGCCTACACGGACAGTTCAGCCCGATTTTCATGTCCCTTCGGCATTCGGCCACCTCATTCTTCTGGAGGAGCGCTAACCGGCCAATGTCTGTCTGCCCGCCTCTCGCGCCAGTCTGCCATTGTTCGTGTGAGTTTCCCGTTAGCTCAACTCGACCCGACCTGCTCCCGGCTTCGGGTGGAAGAAATGCTGAGATATGAGAGCCCGTCAACTGGAATTGACATTGGAGACCACGGATAAGCAATTGTCACCGGCCGACCAGGTGGATGATCTGCTTCGCTACGAAACCATCCTTTGGAGAGCTGGTCAGGCTCGCATTGCCGGAGTTGACGAAGTGGGTGTAGGGCCTCTTGCCGGTCCAGTTGTTTCAGCCGCTGTGATCCTCCCGCCCTGGACTCGCATCAAAGGCGTAACCGACTCCAAGCTTCTGAACGCCGATACCAGGGAACGGCTCAGTGTCAAGATCCGGGAAGTCGCAACCGGAGTGGGGATTGGAATCGCTACAGTTGAAGAGATAGATGAACTAAACATCTACCATGCGGCTCTCTTGGCGATGAAAAGAGCTGTCGAAGCTCTGCCTCGCCGCCCGCAGCACCTCCTCGTGGATGCCCGAGCGATCCGCGGAACTGGGATTCCTCAGACAAGCTTGACGAAGGGCGACCGTTCCAGTCTTTCGATTGCCTCAGCATCGATCATCGCCAAGACTCATCGAGACGACCTGATGATCGAACTAGAGCGCCAACACCCCGAATATGGGTTCGCACAACACAAAGGTTATCCTACCCGAGATCATCAAAAGGCTATCCAGCGGTTCGGCCCGTCGCCCGTTCATCGTCGATCATTCACTTTCATAGAGGAGCTCACCGGGAGCTTTTCTGAGCTCTTTTATTCAATCCGTACGGCAATTTCCACGGCATCGAGTCAAGCTGCCCTTTTACAGATACTTCACCGTTACCAATCTTCCAGAGCGCTTCTCCCTGCTCCGGAACGACGAAAACTGGCTCTTCTCTTTCGACGCCGCGAGAAGAAACTCGGTGATCGGTGATCGGTAATCAGTTAACGGTGATCGGTGATCGTTGTCGGTGATGAGGAAGTAACGAGTAGTGAGTACTCAGCAGTTGGATACGTCGCTGATTCTCTTGGTGTCCTTGGTGTCTTGGTGGTGAATCCAGGGGTGTAGAATAGAGACACTCACAGAGTTTGCTGGAGGTGTGTTTCGTGGAGGATCCGTTAGAGCCGGCCCGAGCACGAATGGTCGAAGAACAGATTAAGGCT
>JAUWTT010000060.1 GCA_030614585.1 Acidobacteriota bacterium | reverse complement strand
AGTGTTGAGCCAGGCGCAGCTTACGTAAGCGTGATGGTTCATGGGGACGGTCTGATCTCACTTCAATACCGACGGAGTGCGGGAGGGTTGACCCAAGAAGTGCGTGCTCCACAGAAGGCCCCCGCTCTAGTCCGGCTGGAACGCACCGGCGATGTGTTCAGTTTATCTGTCTCCGAAGAAGGGCAGAATTTCCAGCCTGCAGGTGGTGTGAGACTTGATCTGCCGGATGATGTCCTGGTGGGGCCTGCGCTCTGTTCACATCGACCCGACCGAATCGAAAAGGCTGTTTTCTCAGAAGTTTCCCTGGGGAGTCGATCCTTAAGAGAACATGAGGAAAGGGTACTTGAAAGCTCCCTTGAGGTGATCGATGTGACGACAGGCGCTCGGGAGGTCATCTATAAAGTAAAAGATCATTTCGAGGCTCCGAATTGGTCCCGGGATGGGAGGTCCTTGATCTTCAACCGGCATGGAAAGCTCTATTCGATTTCGCTGGGAGAAGACCAACCGACGCCTATAGACACCGGTTTTGCGGACAACTGCAACAATGACCACGGACTTTCCCCCGCGGGTGATTTGCTGGCGATCAGCCATTCCCCTGAAGGAGAGTCGCTGATTTACGTCCTGCCCGCCGAAGGTGGAGAGCCAAGGCTGGTGACGAAGTTGGGTCCTTCCTATTGGCATGGGTGGTCTCCCGATGGAAAAACGCTGGCCTAGTGCGCTGAGAGAAACGGGGAGTACGATATCTATACGATTCCCGCAGTCGGAGGCAGCGAAACCCGGCTGACCGATGCCCCTGGTTTGGATGACGGACCCGATTACTCGCCTGATGGAGAATTCATCTATATCAACAGCGAGCGAACCGGTTTGATGAAGATCTGGCGTATAAGCCCTGACGGTAAGGCTCAGGAGCAGGTCACCTTTGACAGCGATTACGCTGACTGGTTTCCACACCCATCGCCGGATGGAAAATGGCTCGTCTTCCTCTCTTATGACAAGAGTGTCGAGGGCCATCCTCCCAATAAAGAAGTGGTACTTCGAATCATGCCTCTCGCCGGCGGTGAGCCAAAGGTGTTGACCAGGTTTTACGGAGGACAGGGAACGATCAACGTGCCGTCGTGGTCCCCGGATAGCAGGCGAGTCGCTTTCGTCAGCTATCGACAGGCTCTGCCGTGAAACGTGGCCGAACTTGAAATAGCGGGAATAGTAAGAGTCACCACCAAGGCACCAAGGCCACCAAAAATCACGGCTATACAGTACCTGATTTTCCTTAGATGCCCCTGGTGGCTTGGTGGTGTGAACAACTCCCGGTTAAGTTGCGAACCAGAGTTTCAATGCGAAGATCAGGACTGTAACGGTCACGACACTCTTTATCCAGCTGTGGCCTTTGAGGACTGTCAAGTGAGCACCGATCTGTCCTCCGATCGTGGTTCCGATCCCCAAGGCTATTCCAAGTAACCACTCGACCTGGCCATTCCAGGCAAAGAGCCCAAGGGAAAGGAACACAAAAACGAGTATGCAAAGGACTTTCACGGCATTACCTCGAACCAGGTCGAGGCCGGCCATGGTTGTGACCGCCAGGATCAGGAAACCGACTCCTGCCTGTACAAATCCTCCATAGATCCCTACGAAAAAGAAGGCAAGGAACACATAGGGGCCCCCAACGTTATCCAACGAAGTCTCAGTTTCAGAGATTCCTCGGCTTCTCTTCTTCATTGGATCCCAGAGTGTCCAGAGCGTCAAAAGGACCATCAATGCGGCGAGTATTCGCTGGAATGCGGCATCACCAACTTGGAATGCAATCCAAACTCCGAGTATAGAACCAGCTGCCGCCGGGAGCGCTGCCCAAAGGAGTGAACGCCAGGTCACAACCCGATAACGATGGAACTTCCAGACGGCGCCAATGTTCTGCAGCAGGATTCCGACGCGGTTGGTTCCGTTGGCCGTGATCGCTGGAAGTCCAAGGAAAATCAGAATCGGGAGGGTGAGGAAAGAACCACCGCCTGCAACCACATTGAGGGTGCCCGCAACAATGCCGGCAAGGAAAAGTACCAAGTACGCGAAAGGATCAGTCATCTCTCTCCACTTCCCAACCTCAAAATGCTCTGTTCTTCTTTTCTCTGGCGTGGATAATTAGAACATTAAGAGCAAACGTGAGAAAGTCATTCCAGTGCTCTTGATGGGTGTTTTGGGAGTGCAGACGCAGGTTGAGGGGAGATTGGTAAGACTTCAACGGATTTAGCGCCGTGGGCAGTCTGAGAATCGAAGGAGACTAGAATGGGCTTACAGTTGCGGTATACGGCTGAGTTGCCGGAGAACAAGTCGGTTCCCATCGGCTGTATAGGTGCAGGTTTCATCATGAGTGACTGCCACTTGGTTGCCTATCGGGAAGCCGGGTTCAATCCTGTCGCCATCACCGCGATCGACCTCAATCAGGCTGAGGAAGCTGCGGAGAGACACAGCATTAAGCGGGTTCACAATTCAGTCGACCAGTTGCTGGCGGATAACGAGGTGGAAGTGCTGGACGTGGCTGTGCCTCCGGATGTCGAATTGGAGATTGTCGCTGAAGCCGTCGAGCACAGCGATCACATACGCGGAATCCTCGCTCAGAAACCGCTGGGCGTCAATGTAGCTCAGGCCAAAGAAATCGTCCGACTGTGCAGAGACGCGGGAGTTGTCCTGGCAGTCAACCAGAACATGCGCTACGATCATTCGGTTAGAGCGTGCCAGGATCTTCTCAGTAAAGGGGCACTCGGCGACCCGGTCCTGGCCACGATCGATATGCGGGCCATCCCACATTGGATGCCGTGGCAGGAACGGTTGGGTTGGTGCACCTTACGGATTATGTCGATTCACCATTTGGATACCTTCAGGTTCTGGTTCGGCGATCCAGATCGAATCTTTGCCAGTACCCGCCCGGACCCTCGTACACGCTTTCCCCACACCGATGGAATCTGTCTGTACATTCTCGAGTATGACGATACCGGCTTAAGAGCGAGTTCCTGGGATGACGTTTGGGCAGGACCTGCTCGAGAAGGTGCCGGGGAGGATATCTCTATCAGGTGGAGAATCGAGGGAACCCGGGGCCTGGCGCGAGGCACCATTGGCTGGCCAAGTTACCCGGCGAGAACGCCAAGCACACTGGATTTCACGACGATCGCCGACCAGGGTGAGTGGCACAGTCCACGCTGGGATCAAGTCTGGTTCCCCGATGCTTTTGTTGGCCCGATGGCCGACTTACTGGTCGCCTTAGAAACGGGAGGGGAACCGACCATTTCGGGTCGAGACAATGTTCGAACGATGGCTCTTGTCGAAGCAGCATACGAATCGGCTGCATCACACACGGCAGTGAGTCCTTCACGATGGTACGAGGAGGAGTAGAAATGAAACTCGGGTTGATCAACAGTGCTTTTTCGCAGGTTGGAATGGACTTTGAGGACGGAATTCGACACGCAAAGGAAATCGGATTCGATACGATTGATGTGTTTACTGAAGCCTGGCAGATTTCAGGCGCCGAGAAAAGACTGATTGCCGAAGTCTGTACGGCTAACGATCTTCCGATCATTTCGTTGCCTGTCTGTGCGCTGGGAATCGCCGATTTCAACGACCCTGTCCGGAGGTTTCATATCGACCGGACCAAGGCGTTTGTCGATCTGGCAAGTGAACTCGAGGCCGGCAACGTGCTCTATGTGATGGGCGAGTACCTATGGCAGCAGGAGGTGATCGCACCTCAGGACCAATGGAATTGGGCTGTCGAAGGAACTCGCGAGATTGGAGAGTATGCAGAGGAGAACGGAGTTGAGATAGTCGTTGAACTCGAACCGTTTAAGCTCTCGATCGTAAATAATATCGAGAAGATGGTCCGATTTCTCAAAGATGTCGATTCCCCTGCCGTGTTTGCGAATATCGACGTGAGCCACGTGATGCTGGGAGGTGACTCACCCGGGGATATTGCCAAACTGAAAGGGTTAGCCCATCATGTTCATCTTTCCGACTGCGATGGAAAAGTCCATGGTGATCTGCCGCCGGGTGACGGTGTTATAGACTTCGTGCCTTACCTGCAGGCAATCAAGGACCTTGACATGGAGGGTGTGGTCAGCATCGAGCTCGAATACTCTCCGGAACCGGAGAAGATAGTCGATTGGGTACGAGACGCTTACGAATCAACTGCCGGTCTGATGAGAGAAGTCGGGTTACGAGAATAACCAGGTCCGGTCAACGCATCGCTATCCACAAAGTTGTGCTCCATCGACTTCGTCCGGAATGAAAACAAAACTGTTACTTGTCCTCCGTATACTTCTGTGGCTCTTGCCCGTGTCCATCCTCGGATCAGCGATACTTGCAGAGGGATACTTCCGCCAGAAAGAAGAACTGGCGATCGCCAGAAGCAGTCTTCTTGAAGGAGACCTGGAAAGGGCTGCCGGGATCTACTCTCGATTGATTGGATCGTTTTGGGTCGGCGACGAAACACTCGCCGGGGAAGCCATTGTTCAGTGTCTACGGGATGAACCCGTCTCCCAAGCCGCTCCGTTGGTGGGGGAAGCCCTGAGATCATTTCCTGGGAACCTGCTGCTGATTCAGAGCTATCAGAACAGAGAATTCTCAGCTTGCCTCAGACTGGCAGAACTGCTTACCGCTTCAGAGCCCGAAGGTCTGGCTGAGCTTTTCAAGGCTTCTGCCCTGATTGAACTCAACCGATTTGATGAAGCTACAGAGGCTTGGACAGCGGTGTCGACGTCGCGGCGTGAATCCTGGTTCGGAGAACGCTTGCGGTCGGTACGGTTACGGCTGGGCGATTCGACGAGAACATTCGTGTACGATCGGCGCGGAACACCACTCGGAATTGTCAATTCCGAAGGAAGCTTCGAACCGGATGCTGCGATAGAATTGAGCCTGCTCCAGTCCAAGCCTGTAGAGAGGGCCCTGAAGGCCGAAGCCGGAGACGGAATTCGCCTCAGCCTTGATCTTGATCTGACCCGTGCCGCTCAGGATGCTTTGTCGGGTTATCGGGGAACTATCGTGATGCTCGAACCGGAAACGGGAGAAGTCCTGGCTGCTGTTTCCGACACTCGATCTCTCCAACGGGAGTCTTTCCCTGCGTTTGAACAGCTGCGTGAGCCGGCATCGATCTCGAAACTCATTACCACGACAGCGTCACTAAGAGCTGGACTGGACCCTGACGCCGAGATAGCGAGAATGAGCTGCAGCGGAGCCGAGAGATATCACGGTGGAGTGCTCTACTGTGCCTACCGGGCGGGGCCTCTGGGTGGCCTTGATCGGGCGATGGCTGTGAGCTGCAACATTGCGTTTGCAAACCTCGGAGTTCGGATCGGGAGAAGCAGCCTCCTGAGTGAGCTCAGACGTTTCGGGTTCGATCGGGAGGGTTCAGACAGCTTCGAGTTTGGTCGGGTTGAGGGTGCGGTCAGGAATGATCGGGAACTTGCCGATCTTTCGATTGGGCTGGAAGCCACATCAATCACACCTCTACACGCTGCTCTTATCGCCGCAACCTTCGCCAACGGCGGGAGAATGCCTGAGCCAAGAGTGATCCATGCTTCGGATGGGCGGCTCGGGTTATCTCCTTCGGTCCTCGAAGCAGGGGAGGGAAGGGAGGTTATTAATTCGGAGATGGCTGCGATCGGTGTTGGATCGATGGAGGCGGTTACCCGTTTTGGCGGTACCGGATATAACCTGGCTCCAGCGGGATTCGATTTCGCCATGAAGACTGGGACCGCCAGTGACGGTAGAACCGGCTACCATACGAATTACATTGGATTCTTTCCGGTGTCAGACCCGAAAGTGGCTTTCTGTGTCAGAGTGACCCACCAGAGGACCTCCAGCCGAGTCCGGCGGGCATCGGTGAAGGTGATGCGAGAGCTTTTCCAGAGCCTTGACGAGCTCCTTAAATCGAGAACGTTCTAGCACCCTTCCTTTGCGCCCTCTGCGTCTTGGCGTGAGATGAATGGGTTTCACGCAAAGCCGCCAAGTCCGCCAAGAGTCTCAAGCAGGACAGGGACGTATACGATCAGGCACTCCTCCCCTTTTTTGCGCTCTCTGCGCCTTGGCGTGAGATGAACGGGTTTCACGCAAAGCCGCCAAGTGCGCCAAGGGTCTGAAAGAAGGCAGGGAAGTATACGATCAGAGACACCTCCGCTTCTTTGCGCTCTCTGCGTCTTGGCGTGAGTATAGAAAAGTTTCGTACTTTCTCTACCGAAAACGTTAATTGAGGTAATGAATGAAAACGAGATCGCTACAGAAATTGTAGATGCTTCACTCCAGGTTCATAGACAGCTGGGCCCGGGGCTTTTTGAGTCGGTCTACGAAGTCGCTTTGGAACACGAGTTGGAAAGTCGAAGTCTTCGCACGTTGGCACAAGTTCCAATTCCCGTTTCGTATGGTGGACATGATTTCGACGCCGGATTTAGATCTGACTTGATTGTCGAAGATAAAGTCATTGTGGAGATCAAATCCCTTGAAGTCATCCTGCGGGTGCATAAGAAACAGCTGCTGACGTACCTGCGACTAGCCGACAAAAGGCTCGGTCTCCTTATCAACTTTGGCAGCGCTATGATGAGGGACGGAATATCTCGTATAGTGAACCGTCTAGAAGAGGGGTAACGGTAGCGTTCCTGACAAGAAAGAAGCTTCCAGTTCCTAGCCCCCAGCCCCCAGTTCAATCAGATCATTCAAGACGCCGTAAGCAGTATCCTTAACACTCGGAGACTCCTGCCGAATTGTCAAAGGGCACATCAGGTCGGTTTCAATTCGGAGGATATTCCCGGTTCCATCAACCGTGGCGAATGGGTGGTTTATTGGAAAGTGCTCCGGCCCAACCTCAGCCAACACTTTTCCCGAGTCTATTCTGGCGCGAGCCACCATCTTGACCCGAGTCCCGGCGCTCACTGTCTGACTGATTTCATTCAGGTCTAGCGTGGAGAACCCTTTTCGTGAAACTTCGGTCGGCGTGATCTCAGCATCCATCAGAACCCTGGCCAGGATACTGATCTTTGCGGCCGCGTCCCATCCCTCGAGGTCGTGACTCGGATCCGCTTCCGCAAAGCCTCCTTGCCGAGCCTTGAGAATAGCCTCATCAAAGGATGTTCCCTGTTCGATCTGCGTCAACACGTAATTCCCGGTCGAATTCAGGATGCCCTCAACAGCAACAACCCGACATCCCTTCAACGCGGTTCGAGCCATGTTGAACACCGGAGCACCGTCCATGACGGTCGACTCGAAAAGCAGTCGCGAGTGATTCTTCCTGGCAAGCGATGCCAACTCCTGATAAGCAAACGCGATAGGTCCTTTGTTCGCTGTTACACAGTGCTTACCCCGCTCGAGAGCCGTTCTCATGTAGGTGAGCGCAGGCTTACCCTTGTTGTTAAGATTGAGCGTGGAAAGCTCAATCAGAACGTCATAGTCGAGTTGCTGCACCGCTTCAAGACTATTGAGCTTCGAGAAGTCGGGATTCTTTCCTTGGAAACGCCCCGATTCCTCAATCTCCTGCAAGGCACGAGAAAGATCAAGCCCCTGAGCGTTCTCGAGGGAGCCCCGGCTGGCTGAGGTCACACCGACAAACTGAAGATCCAGTCCCGGTAGGAAACGGGAACGTGAAGGTTCTTTAATCAGGAGTCTTGCCAGCGACCGGGCGACATTCCCAAAACCAATGCACAGGACTTTCACTTTCGACTCCTTCCGGTTCAAAGTCTTCACGAACAGCTCATTCTTGAGATTCAGGAAATGATAAGCACGATTCCAAGAACCATTAGCGCCGCCGCCGGCAGTCGGCGGAAGAGGTTACCCTCCCGGAAAATGATCGTTCCGATCAGTACCGAAAAGAGGCCTCCGGCACGCTTAATTGTCTCAACATAGGAAACGAAAAGGTAACTGTAAGCGAAAAATTGCGAAAGCACAGCGACTCCAGCAACGAGAGCCGCCAGGTAGAGGAGCGGTTCCTTCCAGGGTTTGCGTTCTCCCGATTCTGGAAGCCCCTGGTTCGGCATCAAGCTCGAGCGCAGGCATAGCGCACATGCCAGGATGACTGAACTGCCAAGAGTAAGTGCCAGACCCAGCAGCGGCTCGGACCCATGGCGGATGGCAATCTTATCTAAGACTGTTGTTACTCCGAAGATGCCCGCAACTACCAGCATCCTCCAACTCCCGGGTTCTCTCAGAGGAGCGCAAAGTAGATCTCGGAAACGGCCACCATCTCCAGTGCGAAGGAGGAGGGCGCCGACAACTACCAGTGCAATTCCCGCAAAACCGCGCGGAGTGGGAATCTCTCCGAGTGCGAACACTCCGATGAGTGCCGAGATCACGGGAGTGAAACTCAAATAGGGAATGGTCAACGAGAGCGGGGACATGGTGACGGACTGGACATACAGGATAGACGCGACTGTGAAGGTGATTGCCTCGATTGTGGCAATTAGAAGGAATATGCTGTCGCAGGTCCAGCCGCCCCTGACACTCAATGAGAAAAGGAACACCAGGGCAGACCCCAAGTTGATCCCAATCACGATCACTGCAGCAGGCAGGCGCTGACCAAGGATCTTCCGGAGTACGTCGAGGATGACGAAGGAGAAAGCAGCCAGAGCCGCGAGTAACAGACCCATCACATCACTATCTGCAAACAAGGATAACGGGCACTTGCCCAGTCGATCGGGCGTCTTGAGTCGTTCAATCTGTTGCCCCTCTACTCATTCACGAGTATCACTTTCCCCTTGTTCCGCCGCGCATGTATGAAATGATGAGCTTCCGCTACCCCTGAGGCAGAGAGGGGGAAAGTTTCTGAAACGATGGGTGTCAAGATACCAGCACTCACTTTCGCGAGGATCTGGTCGAAAGCATCGCTTACAACGTCTGCCTTGGAGTCCAGTAATCCGAGATGAAAGCCGGAGACCGCCACGTTACGGTCAATCAGCTCGAGTGGGCTGAAGCGAGGCGTCTTCCACCAAGCCAGAAATGTCTTGATCCAGTTGCGCCTGGGCCCAGGAACGGCTTTGGAGAGACCGAACGATACCAGCCGGCCGAGTGGAGCCAGCAGCTCGTAGCTCTTCTGGAGACAGTCACCACCCACGCTATCGAGTACAACGTCTATTCCCTCGGGTTCTGAAAGCAGGCGTATCTGTTCTGCCCAATCGGGCTTGAAATAGGAGACACGATGCTGAACTCCAAGCTGATCAAGAAATCTGAGCTTCTCCTCGCTGCCCGCGGTGGCAAAAACCTCGGCGCCCCTGTCAAGCGCCAGTTGTACCGCTGCCACGCCAACGCCACCAGCGGCTGTATGGATGAGAACCCTCTCTCCTTTTGACAGAAAGCCGAAGTTGAACAGGCAGAACCATGCGGTCAGGTAGTTCACGGGAATGGCGGCCGCTTCTTCATGACTGGTTCCTGGAGGGATTTTCTTGACCGCGGAGGCGTTGGCCACGACCGTATCTGAATAGCCTCCGGCTGAAATCAGTGCCGCCACCTGATCTCCAACTGAAACCGATGTGACTTCGGATCCACAAGAAACGACTTCTCCTGCGACCTCAAAACCTGGAATGTAGGGCAGGGCAGGTGCATGTCCGTATAGACCCAGCCGTTGAAGTAAGTCGGCAAAGTTGACTCCGGCTGCCGCCACGCGCAGCTTCACACTTCGGGAGCTAACCTCCGGATCGTCAACCACTCGCTCGCGAAACACTTCAGGTGGACCGTGCCGTTCCAGGTAGATGGCTTTCACAATGCCCAGATTAGCATGTTTGGAAGGTTCTTCGACCTGCACTCTCTATCTAACTGTGGAATCCTCAGAGTCTGGGTGCTTTCAATCATGCGGACTGGAAACCCCGCACCACCCTCACATCGAGATTCGAATCGGTTGTCGCCGTGCACCCCAATCTCCAGGTGCCGCCTCGAAATGCCCTGCGCAAGGCGTCCCGCAGAACCGGCAATGACCTTCCGGTGTAAGGTTCCAGTGTGCAAGCACATACCAGTTGCGGTCAATCAGCTTCCGGCCGCACTGATGGCAGTAGGTACTCTGCCCATCAGCATCGAAAACATTACCAGTGTAAGCATAGTGCAGGCCGTTCTTGAGAGCGATTGTTCTGGCCTGAGTCAAAGTCTCCGCCGGGGTGTTGGGCTTGTCCAGCATCTTCCAATCCGGGTGAAAGGCAGTGAAATGAACCGGCACTTCCGGACCCAGGTTCTCTACGATCCACGCCGTCATTTGGTCGAGCTCCTTTTCTGAGTCGTTTTCACCCGGGATGAGGAGTGTAGTGATTTCGAACCATACGTCGGTTTCATGCTTCAGGTAAAGGAGGGTATCGAGTACTGGCTGAAGGTGGCCTTTGGTGAGTCGCCAATAGAAGTCTTCGGAGAATGCTTTGAGGTCGATGTTTGCTGCATCCATATAGCGGAAGAACTCTCTCCGAGGTTCGTCACAAACATACCCTGCCGTCACCGCAACTGATTGGATTCCCCGTTCTCGGCAGGCACTTGCGACATCGATCGCATACTCGAGAAAGATCACCGGATCGTTATAGGTGTACGCAATGCTCGTACAACCGTGCTCTTGAGCGACGCGGGCAATGGTGTCAGGAGAAGCTGAGTCAGCGAGGGTGTGGATCTCACGCGACTTGCTGATATCCCAATTCTGGCAAAACTTACACGCCAGGTTGCAGCCGGCGGTTCCGAATGAAAGCACCGAGGTACCGGGAAAGAAATGATTCAGGGGCTTTTTTTCGATAGGATCGATGCAGAATCCACTGGAAAGACCATAGGTCGTCAGGACAATCTTCCCATCCCTATTCGCGCGTACAAAACAAAGTCCTCTTTGTCCCTCCCGCAGGTGACAAAAGCGAGGGCAAAGGTCACACTGGACCTTTCCATTTGAAAGTTTCTGCCAGTAGCGTGTGGCATGGGTAGTTTCAATGTGCATGAACCGTTGACCTACACCTGTCCTGAATACGATTATAGGACGTGCCGTCTACAATATGAATTCAAAAAGGCGACTCAAACAGGCGATGGAGTTGAAAGAGGCCGACCGCGTGCCTCTGATGTGTCAACTCTCCATTGGGCACTACTTTCTTCACTCAGGGTTCGACCCTGTCGAGGTTTGGTGCACGTCGGAGAAGTTCGGCGAGGCATTAGTTCGGCTTCAGGAGCGTTATCAATTCGACGGAATTCTGGTCAACCTTCCAGGAAGGTCAGAGAACTGGAAAAAGCACGTCTCAAAGATAGAGCGGCAGAGCTCCTTCTCAAGGATAGAGTGGGATAACGGAGGAACTACGTTCTTCCCGGTCGACGACAACCCCAGATTCGAGGCCTCAACTCCAGGTGCCACAGTGACGTTTGAAGCGCTTCGACCGGAGGACCTTTATTACATAGAACCCTGGGGCCTGAGTGGGGTTAGCTACCCCTATGCGTGGGATTTCGACGAAGGGCATAGAGGATTCCCTCCGTATCAGCAGGCCACACTGAAACAGGTCATGAGGCAGGTCGGCGGCTCGGTTTCGGTTCACGCCGAGGTCTTTTCTCCCTGGTCTCAGTTTCTCGACCTTCTGGGGTATGAAGTCGGACTCATGGGAATCATCGATGATCCGGCAAAGGTGAAGGAGTGTCTGAACCGGCTCGTCGCAGGCGCGGTCGACCTGGGACGCCTCCATGCTCTTGAAGGAGTTGATGCAATCTTGATCTCTTCCGCATTTGCCGGAGGTGGCTTCATTTCGAGAGAGCATTACCGGGAGTTTGTCCTCCCGTGCGAGAGGAATCTGATTGAGGAACTGCGGAAGCATTTTGCCGGCCCGGTTTACACCCACACCTGCGGCTCGATTGGAGATCGCCTCGATCTCATGCTGATGACGGGGACCGATGGGATTGACACTCTGGATCCGCCCCCCCTGGGAAATGTTGATCTCGAAGAAGCGAAAGCCATTCTGAGGGGGAAGGCCTTTATCAAGGGCAACATCGACCCTGTAAACACCCTGTTGAATGGCTCTCGGGATGATGTCGTAAGGGATGCAAGGTATAGACTCACCGTTGGGAAACCGGGAGGTGGCTACATTCTGAGTACCGCCTGTTCGGTTGCGCCGAAAACACCTCCGGAAAACATTGAAGCTCTTCATGAAGCGGTCTTGGTTTATGGATCCTACTGAGATAATGAGGTTATGTCCATGAATGGTCGTCAGAGAATCTTGGCCCTGCTCGACGGAAAGAAGCCGGACAGGCTCCCCTTTATGCCCATCAGAATGATGTTTGCGGCGGATCAGATCGAAAGGTGTTATCGGGATTACTCCACCGAATACCGCGTCCTGGTGGAGGGACAGGTCCAAACCGCCGAGCAATTCGATTTAGACT
>JAUWTT010000258.1 GCA_030614585.1 Acidobacteriota bacterium | reverse complement strand
CTTGAACTTGTACCCGGTCCTCAATAGCAGTTCTGAGGCAGAAAGCGAATACCTTGGGTTGCCCGGATCCAGTTCCACAGCTTTCTGTAGTTCTGCCATCGCCTGCAAGCCCTGGTTGGTTCGGTAGAGAATGAGCCCCGAAAAGAAATAGGGCCTGGCATCTTCCGGGGTACTCAACTTGGCTTCACTGAATGCCACCAGCGCCTTTTCCAAATCCCCCTGCTGCATCAGCTGGATGCCAAGGCTAACCTCGTCCTCGTCCTGGGCCCAGGTTAGCTGAGTCAGGCTCAAGACGAGAATCACCGAAAGGCACAGGGTGAAGACTTGCAATCTGGCCAAATGTCCCATCGGTTTTCGTATTAGAGCGTTGGCGGTTTACCACCAAGTCACCAAGGACACCAAGAGTTCTTAGTGATTTCGTGGTTTAGTGGTTTGATCAGAGCGGGCTGGCGCAACCCCCTGGCAACGCTTAATACTCCTCCTTTTCGATCTTGTCACCTTCCCGGAGGAGGTAATGAGTGTCCGCAGCGACAGCGATAAACCTCTGGGTCGCGCCACTCGGCCACCAGATTTCCACGACATCAACCGTGTCACTCGAACCAATCCCGAAATGTGCTCTCGGATCGCTGACAGAGTAGATCCCCACAGTTCTCTTTATTTCCCAAACCTGTTTTAGGTCTCCTGTCGTGATCGTAACCCGAGCACCAATGGCATCTCGATTCGAGTCGCTGCCCACGAGTTTGAACATCACCCAATGATTCGAGTCGTTTCGATCACAACGAAACAACTGCGGAGTTCCATTCATGTTCGCCACGAGGAAATCAATGTCTCCATCGTTGTCGTAATCTCCAAAGGCCACTCCCCTGCTCACAGTCGGCTTCATGAAGTCTCCTCCGGCCAGGTTACTGACGTCAGTAAAGGTGCCGTTCTTTCGATTGAGGTAGAGAGTACCGGGCAGAGGGTACCGTTCCTTGCCATCCGTTCTAATGAGATAGGGGTACACGTGGCCATTTGAATGGATCAGATCCTTCCAACCATCCAGATTTACATAGATAAATCTGGTACCCCAGGAGACGAGCAACCATTCAGTGTCTTTAATGCCGGCAAGGTGGGACACATCGCGGAAAAGGAGATTTCCGTCATTGTGATACAGCGTGCTGTAGTCACTGGCAAAATGGGCCATGAAAACATCGAGCAGGCCGTCGTTGTCATAGTCGGCCGCGTCAACACCCATGCTCGCCTGCTCCATTCCGTCGGCATTAACAGCCAGACCACTCAGAAAGCCCATCTCGACGAACGTTCCGTCACCCTGATTCAGAAACAGCAAATTAGGTGTGGCATCGTTGGAGACCAGGATGTCGAGATCCTGATCATTATCAAGATCGGCCCAGATGACACCCAGGCCGAAGGAACGCCGGGAATCGACAGCACCGGACTGTTGGCTCACATCGGTAAAAGTCCCGTTACCTTCGTTCCGGAAAAGGACATCCGGAGCCCCCCTGAGGCCACGAGGCCCACAAAGGACAGGCTGACCCAGATACGTGCAGTCGGAGGTCTTTGGAGGCAGGTTATCCACTCCATAATCCAGATACCCTGCGACGTACAGGTCAAGATCCCCATCACTGTCATAATCCCCAAACGCAGCCGATGTACTCCATTGAGGCACTGCCACGCCGGCCGCCTTGGTAACGTCGGTGAAGGTTCCATCACCGTTGTTACGGTAGAGAACATTGGGACCGAGGTGAGTAATGTAGAGGTCAACGTCGCCGTCGTTATCGTAATCTCCCGACGTGACGCCCATACCCCAGTGAGAGTAATCCAGCCCGGCCTGGGCACTTACATCGACGAACGTACCGTTCCGCTGATTCCGATAAAGAACGCTGTGTAGTTCTGGATCCCCGATTCGCTCCAGGGTGGAGCCCTGAACGATCAAAACGTCCAGCCACCCGTCATTGTCGTAATCGAAAAAACCCGCGCCCCCACCCTTGGCTTCAAAGATGTAGTCTTTGCGGTCAGCCCGACCATTAACATGCTGGAACACGATTCCTGCGTCAGCTGTAACGTCACGGAACAGAGGCACTGCTTCCGACGCGGGAGAACCCTGGGGCAAAGACGAGCCCACCATGTTCAGAGCAATGACGAGCGTGCAAAACAGCCGCAGGGACTGCGAGAATCCAAGCCAAGCTTTTTTAGGAAATGACCGCTCACTGCGTTCGGGGCTCTGATAACTCACCATAAAAAGTCTCTCCTATTCTGTGTCAGCTGATCGCCCCATTCAACTCGCACGGGACTTTGGCCGAGAGTTTGCTAAGCTATTTGCAGGATGCACGTGAAGATAGTTGCAGCGACTCTAACCTGCTTGCTCTTGGCCGGCATGCACGCGAGCCACCTGCAGAGTGCTACGGAAGATCAACTCGCGGTCGGAAATGACTTTGCCAAGGCCGGAGACTTCGAACAAGCCCTGATCGCTTTTGACCGGTTCAAGCAGAAGAACCCTGGTGACATTCGGTCTTACTTACTGTCGGGACTTGTCCTGGTTGATGCAGGCCGACTGCGGGATGCTGCAGGGGAATTCCATGGCGCTCTCTTGATCGGCCCTCAGACCGCCGATCATGCCCTCACTCTAGCCCGGGGCCTCGAGAAAGTGGACCGTCCAGTCATTGCTTCAAGTGTACTTTCCCCCTTTGAGAATGATCGTGGACTCGACGCCCAGGGACTCTGGCTACTGGCGACCCTTTACCAGCGCCAAAGAAGGTTCGATGAGGCCCTTCAGGTCTTGAGACTCTACGAAGAGAAGAAGCGTGCCGACGGGGAACGGGTTAATCTGCTCAGAGGTCAGATTCAGCTGGAGGCGGGGCAACTGGAAGGGGCTATGGCCTCCTTCGAACAGGTCGCCCAGAGGAACTCGATGTCGGCCTCGGCTTTTGACGGACTCAGCCAGGTCTGCCGTTTAGGAAACAACCCGGAGGCCGCCGAGAGGATGTCTCAGAGGGCAGTCGAGCTGGAGCCTCAAAACCCAGAGTATCTTCAGAATCTCGGAATCGCCTTGAAGTTGCTCGGCCGGAACGGTGAAGCCGTGTCCGCTCTCGAGAGGGCGGCAAAGTCTGATCCTGAAACAGCCCGATTCTATTTCGACCTTGGTGACGCCTACCGGAAAGTGGGGAAGATGCCCGAGGCACAGACGGCGATGTCCAGGTATCAGGAACGCCTCGCAGATCAGCTGAGCAGGCAGGAACTCACCCAGAAACTGACCGAAGGAGAGGAACTTCTCGAGGCAGGTAGAATTGAACCGGCAGCGAAAGTGTTTCAACAGGTGCTGCAAAATGACGAGCAGAACTGGATCGCTCACAACCGTTTAGCCAAGATTTACTTCAGGCTGGGCCAATTGCAGCCTGCCTACAATCACCTGAGCAGTTTGCTTGACATCGACTCCGAATGTTCGGAGACCCATTTCCTGACCGCGTTCTACTGGTATGCCGAAAAGGACCTTACCCGAGCCAAATCCCACGCTGAGCAAGCCAGGAGACTCCGCCCAGGTAACCCTGATCTTCGCAATCTCCTGGGAAATGTCTACCTGGCACAGGGCAACAGGAGCCAGGCACTGGAAGAATTTGCCGCCGCGACCAAACTGGATCCAGAGCGGAAAGAGTTTCGAATCATGTACGAATCTATTGCAGGTGGTACCGAACCCCAGTAAAAGAATTCACCACCAAGACACCAAGGACACTAAGCTTAGAATGCCTTCTTGGTGCTCTTTGTGTCTTTGTGGTTGTTTTCCTGCGACCTGACCCCAAGACCACCCAGTGATATCATCATGCAGCTATGAAGATCCTCTACCTGACTCGGGAATACCCACCCTATACCTACGGCGGGGCGGGAGTACACGTTGAACATCTGACTCGAGAGATGGCAGCCCTGGCTGATGTCGAAGTGCGTTGTTTCGGAGACCAGAAACTGGAGCAAAGCGAGGGCATCCCTAAGGTTACGGGGTACAGCCCCTGGGCAGAAGCTCTCCGGAATACCGATCCACGACTCGAGAAGGCATTGGGACCTGTATCCGTCAACCTTGCGGCAGCGGCTGACCCGGTCGATGCCGACGTTGTTCATTGCCACACGTGGTACAGCATGTTAGGGGGATTGTGGATCAAGCTCCTGTACGGGACCCCGCTCGTCATCACAACCCACTCTCTTGAACCGCTGCGCCCCTGGAAAGAGGAACAGTTGGGACGCGGGTATGACCTCTCGAGCTGGATCGAACGGACGGCGATTAGAACTGCAGACGCAGTGATTGCCGTGTCCGAAGGAACCCGTCGGGAAGTTCTGGATGCTTACGGAATCGACCCTTCCCGAGTTCACGTCATCTACAACGGAGTCGACCTGGACGTTTTCAAACCAACGAACCCTGGACCCGCTCTTGAGAAGTACCAAATCTCGGGCCGGCAGCCTTACCTTCTTTTTGTCGGAAGGATCACACGACAGAAAGGGGTGATTCATCTGGTTCGGGCCCTGGACCACGTCGAGAAAGATGTTCAAGTGGTCCTTTGTGCAGGTGAACCCGACACCGAGGAGATAGGCCGAGAGATGGCAGAGGCGGTCCAAGCTCTCCAAACAAAGAGACCGGGAGTACACTGGATTCGGGAGATGGTGCCTATCGAGGACCTGGTCAGACTCTATAGTGGGGCTGAGCTGTTTGTCTGCCCTTCCATTTATGAGCCGTTCGGAATCATCAACCTCGAGGCAATGGCTTGCGGCTGTCCTGTCGTGGCCAGCAAGGTAGGCGGCATCCCTGAAGCAGTGGCCGATGGTGAAACAGGCACACTGGTAGCATTTAAAAGTCAGGTTGCGCCCGATTTCGAGCCGGTAGATCCCGATCGCTTCTCACTCGATTTGGCCCAAGCCGTCAACAGTCTTCTACAGGATCAGAAACTCCGCGGACGGATGCGAGCAGCTGGAAGGCATAGGGTTGAGAACCTGTTTTCCTGGTCGGCGATCGCTGAGGACACACTTAAACTTTATCAGGAGATCGCAGGGCACAACGGGTAACGGGGGTCCGCAATCCCCGCCTTAGGAGGCCTTAATGAACAAGAGCTTGGAACTCGGAAAAGATCCATGAGTGTCAGATTGGACAAATGGCTGCAAGTGGCCCGAGTGTTCAAGACTCGCACCCTCGCTCAACGTGCCTGCACAGGAGGCCGCGTCAAGTTGAATGGGTCCACCGCGAAAGGGCATCGCCCGGTTTCTATCGAAGACAAGCTCGAGGTGCGGTTGGGAGACTGGACTCGAGTGCTGGTGATCAAGAAGATTGAGCCGAGGCCCGTTCCGAAAGCAATGGCCCGTGAACTGTATCTGGATTTGAGCCCACCGAAACCGACTTTGGATCCTATCGACCGGATCATGCGACAGAGTCCAGCCTACCGCGAAAGGGGAAAAGGTCGTCCCACCAAAAAGGAACGGCGTGAGGTCGAGAGATTGAACCGGAAGTCGAATTGATTACCGGATCAGTGTGGGAAGACAATGAAGTGAACGACGATCCATGCGGTTACGAAAGCGAGCACAATTAACCGACTGAAACTTATTCGCTTCCTGCCAACTCGGCTTTTTGAACCGGTCCACTGCAGATCGGCCTTCTGATAATAACGCCGGTAGTTCTCATAGATTCCAAGCAGCACTGACCAGGCAATTGCATAGAAAACGCCTAGCACAACCGTGAAAAAAGCGATGGATCCAAGGTACATTCCCCATGACACAGTGAGATTATAGGGCCTGTTGCCCAAAACGGGAAAGCAGAAGTTCAAGGCTCAGATGTTCATTTCAGCGATGAAAGGGAGTTCTCTGTACTGCTCCCGGTAATCGAGGCCATAGCCGATCAGAAACTGCTCTTCATCGACATTGAAACCGACGTATTTCATCGGGATCTCAGCCAACCTGAGAGCCGGACGGTCCAGCAGACTACAGATGGCTACAGATTTGGGCTCTCGCTGTTTCAGGATTCCGGCGAGGTAGTGGAGAGTCAACCCGGTATCGATAATGTCCTCGACGAGAAGGATGTCTTTCCCATTGATGTCGGCTTCCAAGTCATGAGTTATCGCGACTTCCTTATAACCAGGG
>JAUWTT010000353.1 GCA_030614585.1 Acidobacteriota bacterium | reverse complement strand
GGTCGTGATATTCGAAAACCAGGTCCGACAGTTCGCTGTCAATCATCCTCGGTACCCTCGTAATGCCTGTTTGTTCGAAATCGTGTTTTTGGAGCGCAAATGGTGAAATTCATGATCATCCTCTCCCGCAACGAAGGAAAGGAAAGTTTCAGACTCCTTCCTCAAGGCATCGACCAGATCAGCCTCATTCTCCTGTTCGAACGCTTCGATGTTGATGGTACGGATCGCTGCTCTGTCTTCCGCCCTTTCTCGTCAAACCCAACGCCGGTCGCCACCACTGAGCCACCCATCACGCATAGCAGCGCACCTCATACACTCGGGCTTCCTTCGCGCCGTTTGTGGAATGAACCTGTAGCCGAATTCGAGTCACCCGTATGGGTTCAAACCTGTGTCTCCTGAGTCGCTGAAAATTGCCGGTAATTGATGCGAGTTCTACACTTTCCCCGTCAGATAGAAAAGCCGTTAAAGAGTAATCTGAAACTGTTTCCGGTTGAGGCGCTCGCACGACGCGTCTTGTCACGCTGTCGCTGGCCGAAAGGGTCAATTCGCGCTGAAAACCGGTGTCAAAAGTAATTTGTATTTCGCGAATCAGCTGAGGTGTGTTCCAAGTCAGGTCCAGCCACGGGCCAGATTGACCTACTGCGTGTGGCATCAGAGCAAGCCAGCGATTCCTGGTTCCGCCATCAACATCCCGAGTTCTACCGGTGAGTACATGCGTTGGTGCGGCGCCCTCGACATATCCAGAAGCTGTCACTCTTGCCTTTCGGGCAAGGTCGTTGGAGTCTTCGTTCTTCACCTTTCTGATGGTCTGGTCATCTCTCAGCAGTGTCTGCTGGAGCCTGAACAGTTTGGCCTGGTCATTTCGCAATTCTCTCGGGCTGACGTTTGCCGCAGCACACTGCGCTGCGGCCGTTCCCACAGCCTGGCCAATTGCGGAACACGTGGCCATCACGCGAGTCGAAGAAAATGCAACATGACTGTTGCTGATGTTTCGACCAGCCATCATCAGGTTTGAGATGTTCCGGGAATAGAGGGCTCCCAAAGAGATGTTGTAGGGCTCTTCCAGCTTGATTGAACGAAACGGGGGCTTCTCTGGCGCATCGAACCCTTCGGGGGGATGATCATCAAAATTCCATCCCCCAATAGCAACGCCATCAGTCATCTCCCTCCAGCCGGTTTCAAGTATTTTCTGGGTCTGAAGGACATCCCCCATAATCCTTCGTGACTCCCGCTTTCCGGGAATCATACCAACACTTTCCAAGGCCCAGTTGGCACTACTCGGATGCGCTCCCGAGTTCTTGATGTAATCCCATGTTCCGAGCACCACACTCAGAAGCTCGAAACGCAGGAGCTCATTGTCTCGAATGGTGTGGTGTGCACCGCCCAACTCGATCCACCAGTAGCCATATTCCCAGGAGTTAGTGGGTCGGTGCTCAAGATGATCACGCGTGATTTTGCGAGCCCACTGGGGTGGCCGGTAAGGCATCGGGCGGTCATGTTTTCGAGCAGTGAACAGAATGCTTGAGCCCTGGGTCCGGCTGTCTCTCAATTCCGGGGCCAGCGACTCGCCGAATTCTCTTACTGATTCACGGCCCATCCTATACTCAGCCCCGGCTTCAAGGGCCAACCGACTGTCTCCAGTGCAGTCGCAAAAGATCTGAGCACTGATGCGATAAAGGTGCTCAGTCTTATCACAGCGAGCCATCACAGATTCAATCTTTCCGCTCTTCAGGGAGGTCGAGTAGACGCTTGTGTCAAGCAGGAGCGTGAGATTCGGTTCGCTTATACATTTGTCATAGAGAAGCAGGTCCCATAACTCATAGGCTCGGTGCGAATTGCGAACTGCATCCTCCAGCCGGAACTCTTCGATCAAGCCCCCTTCTCTCCAGTGAGGGCGCGCCCCGTGGTTGTCGGCTCCGACAATGTGCATCTTGATCTCACTGCTGGCGTTTCCTCCCAAGCGAGAGCGGTCCTGGACCAGGATCACTTTAGCTCCATGCCGAGCAGCGCTGATTGCCGCGCACACTCCGGCCATCCCTCCTCCGGCCACGAGCACGTCCCCCTGAAGATTGACAAGCGTCATGTTCGGCTCTGCCGTGACAGAACCAGGCTGAGTCGATTCCGGTGCGAGTATGCTCAGTGCTTCGCCTATTTGGCTATGATTTCTTGTTTCAGAACTGAGCGGACTTTCGGCTCGCACGATCAGGGAGTACCCGGCCAAGGTTGAGACTGACATGAATTTACGGCGGTCGATATTCTTCATCGATCTAAATGTATCACCAGTGCAGTCGTAATCGGTAGTTGGGATGCGAGTCTCAAGATGACAGCGTACGGAGTCCAACGGACGTCATGTGTCGAGTCCAGCACTCGGTCTGAGGCTCCCGGAGCTTTCAAGTCCGAAGGACGGCATGTGTAGAGCCGGGCACTCGGTTTGAGCTCCCTGAGTTTTTAAGTCCGAAGGGCGTCATGTGTCGAGCCCAGCACTCGGTCTGAGGCTCCTGGAGCTTTCAAGTCCGGAGGACGGCATGTGTCGAGCCGGGCACTCGGTTTGAGGCTCCCTGAGGTTTTAAGTCCGGAGGACGGCATGTGTAGAGCCCAGGGCGGATGCCCGACGAAGGAGGGCAGCAAGCCCTGGGAAGATTGATGGGTCTCTCATTGAGTGCCGTAGGTACGGCATGAACGGCGTTGGATACAGGTGTTCTAATTCATGCCGTCCTGCCGGACTCCAATGGTGCGGGTGTCGATAACCCAGCAGTGTCCCCGCCGGCGGCGTGGCTGGCGTACTGGGCTCTACACATGTCGTCCTCCGGACTCGGATCTCCAGGGACGGAATAACCCAACACTCGGTTTGAGCTCCCGGAGCTTTCAAGTCCGAAGGACGGCATGTGTCGGGTCCAGGTCTCGGTCTGAGGCTCCCGGAGTGCTTAAGTCCGGAGGACGGTAGGTGTAGAGCCCAGGGCGGGTGCCCGACGAAGGAGGGCAGCAAGCCCTGGGACGATTGTTGAGTCTGTTATGGAGTGCCGTAGGTACGGCATGAACGGCTTTGGAAACAGGGGTTCTTATTCATGCCGTCCTGCCGGACTCCGATGGTGGGGGTGTCGATAACCCAGCACTGGCGTACTGGGCTCTGCACATGTCGTCCTCCGGACTAGCCACGTTAAGGAGCGGACGGGGAAGGAGTCGGGGCAGACTTAGCCAAAGAGCTGGTTAATAGATGCTGCAGTGACTGCGTCCTGCTCCGGAAACACAGTTCGCAAATCCAGCAGGACACGGTCCTCCTGGATACGACACAGAATGGGCGGGGTATGCCTGCGAAGTGTCTCTTCAATTTGGTTGGGAGTCCACCTGGAAGAGACGAGCGAAAGAAGGCAAGTGGGGAATTGCTCTTCCGGAGCGGACCCTCCTCCCGTGACGGAAAACCCTTCCTGCAGCGAAATTTCGAGGTCATCCACTGCGATTTCTCTAATCAGGGCTTCGGCGCGCTTACGGACCTCCTCAAGAGTCTGTGACATGAGCTGCCAGATCGGAAGCGTGCGGACATAGTCTCCCTTTTCATATTCCATCAGTGTCCACTCAAGTGCAGAGTAGGTGATCTTGTCCACTCTGAGTGCTCTCATCAGCGGATTGCGACGAATCCTGGTCACAAGATCCTGACGGCCCAAAATGAGGCCGGCTTGAGGTCCACCAAGGAGTTTATCGCCGCTGAAACAGATCAAATCGGTGCCTGCAGACAGCGCATCGGATACGGTTGGTTCGGTTGCGAGAAACGGATGGGGTGTTTGGAAAAGATAGCCACTCCCCACGTCGTATACCAGCGGGAGGCCTGCTTCTTTCGCAATCTCTACCAGCTCCACGAGGCTGGGTTGCTGAGTGAACCCCACGATCTGGTAGTTGCTTGGGTGGACTTTCAAGATTAGAGCTGTATCCGAGTCTATGCCTTCCCGGTAGTCGGAGGGCTTGGTCTTGTTCGTCGTTCCCACCTCTTTGAGGAGGGCTCCGCTCTTTTCCATAATTGCCGGAAGTCGAAATGACCCTCCGATCTCGATGAGCTCTCCACGAGAAACCAGCACCTTTTTGCCCAGGGCCAGGGTGTTGAGAATCAAGAGAAGTGCCGCTGCTGCATTGTTGCAGACAGTGGCGGCCTCGCATCCCAGGAGCCCTTTAACACGGGTTTCGAAATGGAGATCCCTGTGGCCCCTTTTTCCGAGCTCCAGGTCGTACTCGAGGTTGGTATAACCTGTTACCGTTTTGGCAACCTCGTTGAAGACACCTCTGGCGATGGGAGAACGTCCGGCATTTGTGTAGATCACGACTCCGGTGGCGTTGATGACTTCCTGCAAGGACGGCGACAGTTTAGCCGCTATCCGTTCCTGAATCAGGGCGTCCAGGTTCTGAAGCTGTTCTTCCAGCCGGCCGGCGTCCAGTACACCTGCCTCAATCTGATTGCGAAATTCTTCCAGGACTTCGGTGATCGACCTGACTACAAATGGGCGAGAGTATCTGGCCAGAATATCGTGGGTACTTTTCTGGTCCAAGAGCTTGGTTATCGATGGAATCTTGCGATACAGGTTCTGACGAGAGTTCTTAGGCACGGCTCCATCATAGAACAGAGGGCTCTATCTCACCAGTTTGGTCTTGGGTCTTGAGGCTTGGGTCTTGTCGAAGTGCGGCCGACGAACCGGTAAGCGGTGAACGGTGAACGGTGATCGGTGATCGGTAATCGGGATTGGGGGATTGGAGGATTGGAGTATTGGTTCTTCCGACACCCACGATGCCGACGTCCTCTTACCCCTTGGCGAACTTGGCGCCTTTGCGTGAAATGAATCTTCCTCACGCCAAGTCGCGAAGAACGCAGAGGGAGTATGGGTTCTTTCGACACCCGCGATGCCGACGTCCTCCTACCCCTTGGCGAACTTGGCGTCTTTGCGTGAAATGAATCTCCCTCACGCCAAGCCGCAAAGAACGCAGAGGGAGTATTGGTTCTTTCGACACCCATGATGCCGACGTCCTCTTACCCCTTGGCGAACTTGGCGCCTTTGCGTGAAATGAATCTTCCTCACGCCAAGTCGCAAAGAACGCAGAGGAAGTACTGGCTCTTTCGACACCCGCGATGCCGACGTCCTC
>JAUWTT010000371.1 GCA_030614585.1 Acidobacteriota bacterium | reverse complement strand
TCAGGGAAGAGAGGATCGGGAAACTCCCCGGGCGCGCTCCGGATGATCTCGTCCTCAGGTGACTCGGGAGTGTTCTTGCTGACCGGGATGTATCCAACCCGGCTGACCGTAACCTTTAAGGGAGCACCTTTAGCCTGGGCACTGATCGAAAAATCTTTGAGGGCCCTTTTCGGCCTCACCGCGACCTGGAGACTGGCATGGCCGTTCCGCGGAATGAGAACTACAAAAGGGTCATCCGACCGAACTGGGGCTGAATCATCCGGGAATATCTTGACCAGCGAGTCCTCTAACCACACTTGATAGCCCAGGTCCATACACCCGGAGAAAATCCCAAGAGCAAGTACTATTACCAGGAAAAACAGATGTACCGACTTCAACGCCTTACCTCCTCCATTTGAGCTGTCAATTAACAAACTCTGCTGTCGTACCGCCATTTCTCCCTAAAGTCAACAGCTCAGCTCGACTACCCTTTAAGTCACGACACGGCCTCTTTGCGTCTTTGCGTGAGACGAATTGATTTCACGCAAAGCCGCTAAGGTCGCTATGGGTTTGGAGGAGTAACAAGAGACCGGCCAAACGGGTTCAGTTTGGTAGGCAGGTTATGATACCTTTTCGGTGGCAAAAAGAAGAGACCGGAGGTATGGCTATGTCGAGATACATATTGTGTTGTTTACTCCTGATAAGTTCCTCATTTTCAATGGGCCAAATCACTCGGGAAAAATCGAATGAGATGGAGATGGACCGGCGCCAGGTCGAGCAGCTTCCCACCACTCCGCTGGAACAAAATATGTGGCAGCAGATCGAAAGTAATACTTCGATCAAAGAGAGGGCAAAGGGCGCTGAAGAGTATTTGAAGAAGTATCCGGAAGGTGCATTCGCTCCTTTCTGTCACGAGATTCTGGCCGTTAACGCCTGGCAAAGGGACAAGCCAAACGACTTTCTCGACCACGGGGAACAGGCAGTCCTCGTTCTGGTGAGTTCTTCCGCACTGCTGTCAGGTCTCTCAGCAGCTTACGCAGAACTGGAGCCGCCCGAGGCTGAACTGGCTATTCGGCACGGGGAAAGGGCACTCAAGATACTCAAAGGTGAAATTACACCTGAAAAGTACACCGTCGGGCTCTGGACCAGAAAGCCAGATGAAATGCTGGTTGATGCCTATTATGGTGTCGGCACAGCGCAGCTCTTCGAAGCCTTCAATACACAGTCCTCTGAACTCATGACCTCAGCGCTTGATCATCTGGCCAAGGCAACAGAGGCCGACCCTTATGACGAGAGAAGTCGTTTCCGGCTTGGCTTTGCCTATCAAGTTAAAGGTGACCTTGATGGCGCTGCGATCGAGTACGCTCGTGCCGTTGTCCTGAAAGGAGCGAACGCTAAGACTGCGGAGCAATACCTTGCCCAGGCCTACAAGACTGTCCATGGCGATACAAAAGGCCTCAAAGAGTTTGTAAAGGTACAAGAACAGTACTTCGACGACCTGAGAAAGAACCAGTAAAGGCTGAAAAAATCCTCTGTCTTGCTGAGTCTCTTGATTTTTCCGGCACGAGACAGCACATGACATTCTCAAAACACGCCTGC
Organism: Acidobacteriota bacterium; assembly: GCA_030614585.1. Lineage (GTDB taxonomy): Bacteria > Acidobacteriota > UBA6911 > RPQK01 > JAPXNP01 > JAUWTT01. The sequence goes on along the minus strand of JAUWTT010000371.1, from coordinate 3,405 downwards.
CCAAGGCTTGTCCAGCTGGCAGGCATACTGGTACTCATTGCTTCTATTTGCCCAGTTCTTGCATCAGAAGACACGGCAGTGGATGTGTGGGCTGTAGGGGACTATTTGAGGGTATCTCCTGTCAGGGGGGAGGTTATCCTCACTTCAAAAACCAGGGTACACGCCGATTACCCAACTGGGAGTTTCAAGGAAAGTAATCTCATTTGGGACTCTGCGACAAACACGGTTGCGCTCAGCGCAGCTAGAAACGAATTCGTCGCGTTTCAGGTTATCGTCGGAACAAACCAACCCGTTTCTGGAGTGGACTTGGAGCTGTCTGAACTCCGGCATCCGAGCGGAGCCAAACTCGACAGCAGGAGCTTGCAGATTCTCAAACAGTGGTACACGCAAGTGCGTCGTCCGTCTCTCGGATACGAGGCCTCATCTCTGGGCGCCGGCTGGTATCCCGATGCCTTGATGCCCAAGAGACAATCATCCTTGCTCCCAGCCTTTCCTTTCTCCATCCCGGATCTCTACAACGGTATCCCGAACCAAACGGCACAGGGTATCTGGGTTGACATCTATGTTCCTTTCGACCGTAGCGATGCGCCTCCTGGGTTCTACGAGGGAGAGATTCTTGTCAAGTGGGAAGGAGGAAACCGGCGCCTCAAGGTCCAACTGCAAGTTTGGGATTTCGCCTTGCCTCACGAAAGTCATCTTCCGGGCGATTTCTGGAATGGTTCGATGCGAGGAATGCCGCTTTCCGAAGAACTTGCCTACTACCAAATGGCACGGCGCCACCGGTTCCTGCCTCTCGTCTACGCGTACAGACCAGACCTCACCATCGAAGACGGTAACGTCAAGATCGACTGGGCGGCATATGACTCGCGAGTCGGCCCCTACCTGGACGGAAGTGCCTTTACTGAAAAGCATGGTTATTGGGGACCGGGGACCGGGCAACCCCTTCACCACCTGATGCTGCCCTTCAACGTAGACAGTGCCAAGCATCCGGGTGGAGCCTGGCCTATCTCCGTACCTGAAGAAGGGCGAACGGCCGAGTATGAATCGGTATGGAAGGAAGTCGGGCGTCAGTTTCGAGAACACTTTGATTCCAAGCCCGAATGGCAGAGGACAGAGAAGGTCGCCTTCCTCAACGGCCTTGACGAATCGTATTTCGAGTCTGCCTACGAGGAAATGCTCTACTACGGAAAGCTACTCCACGACGGCATGGGGCGCGACTGGTTTCTCTATCGGATCGACGGAGGATATTCCAAAGAAGCGATGGAGAGTCTCTCCCGTGAAGTCGATCTGTGGGTATGCCACACCGTCTCTTTCGACCTGCCAACCGTCAAACATTTCCAGCGGAAAGGACTCGAAGTCTGGTTCTACGGTCCCATGATCTATGAACAGAGGCGAAACTCCGGATGCGGATCCAACACGTTTCTCGACCTCGACCTCAATATCAACCGTGCCATCGGATGGATTGGATGGAAGTACAAAACGGGTTGGGTGGAGTGGGAATTCGACTGGAACGCTTTTTCAATGTGGTATGACGCAGAGAACTTTAAGGATAAGAATCGTTACTACAACGGTTCGGGACAGTTGATTTACCGGGGTGCTGTCATGCGTTACAGCCATCCCATTGCCAGCATCCGACTGAAATCGACACGCCGCGGGCTTCAGGACCACGAGTACTTCTGGCTGCTTTCCCAACTTTCCGGAGCCGATAAAGATGCCGATCAATTGGTCAACAGCGTTATCTACAAGAATCCCTTCGGGGAGTCAGCAATGCTGGATATAGAGATCTGGAAGAACGACCCCTCTGAATGGGAAAAGGTCAGGCTCGCAGTCGGCGAGAAAATCGCCGCGTTGGCGGACTGAACCACGCCGAAGATTTTCGATTGGCGATTTTCGATTTACGAATCACGATTTGGATAACCGCTCATCGTTTACCGTTCACCCTCTGCGATCGTTGCGTCTTGGCGTGAGATAAATTCATTTCACGCGAAGGCCTATAGGATTTGCGATTGACGATTTTCGATTGGCGATTGGCGATTGAGGGGAATCACGAGCACGACCCAGGATATCAAACCTCAAGCCTCAGGACTCAGGACTCAAGCCTCAGGCCTACCCCGATCACCGATCACCGATTACTGATCACCGATCACCGATCACCCTTTACTGGTGCGCCCGGGCATACACCCTCTGGGCAATCATTACCGCTTCTCTTTCGATCGCCCGTTCCAAAGCCTCAGCCAGTTTGAGTTCTTCTCCAGCCTTGGCCTGTTGATCCATCGCGCTCGAATGAATCGAACGGTAGAAGTGCCCCAGAGCCTTCTGGGCCTTGTCGTTCATTCTAGCGAAGTGCTCAGAATCAGCTGCGACCAGCAACTGTGCCTCCTCGTCCAAGCTCTCAAGCAGGCTCTCAGCTTCTCCGACTTTCCCCATTTCTCTCAAAGCGAGAGCCTGGTAGTAGGTGCCCAGCGTCGGGTACTGGCTCGCCTCACCCGCGGTTATCATCAAGAGTTTGGTTGCTTCTGCTTCGTCTCCCAGCTTCTTATGGAGCAGCGCCATCGGGTAGTAAAGAAATCCGCGCAGATTAGGCTCGCGCGGAGCGACCTCGAGGTTCATCGGATATTCACAAGCCTGCCGGTAGTATTCGAGAGCTTCTCTTAGATCCTTCGACTCCCGAGCTAACCCGATATAAGCCTCCATGTAGGCGTTGTGGAGCGCGTATTTGCCCTCCCAGGAGTGAAAATGGTGATTCTCCAAATGCCGAGCAGCTTCTTCAAAGGATTTATCTTCTAGCAGCAGATCTACATAGCCTCCTAAAAGGGCATCGCGGGTCTGCACAGTTTCGAGGTTCTCATTTAGAAATGCGAGGCGCTCCTTTGAAGAGACGTCCAACCTTGCTTTCACTCTGTCCAACTCGAGCAGAATTCTTGAATCGGCGGGAGCTAATTTGAAGGCTCGCTCGTAGCACTCCAACCCTTTTTCCAGATCCTCTCTTACACTCACAGAGGCGAGCCCCAGATCTCGCCAGGCAAGTGCGTTATCCGGATCCAGCTGCGTCGCGCTCTCCCAGTGCTCGATCGCCTTTTCGACATCGGCAACCTTGCCGTAGACCAGTCCGAGGTAGTAGTGAGCTTTCCCATCTTTGGGCTGATAGCGAATAGCCGTATTGAGGGCGTCAATACCCTCGAGTCGAAACGCAAAGACATTCTCAGGCGATTGTTCGCTGCCCCTCCTGAACCAGTCAGCAGCTTCGTCCTTCTCACCGAGTCGATCTTTAAAGAAACCACGGTAATAGTAAGTAAGAGCCCCTTCCGGAAGTGAATCCAGCAACTCGAATGCATCAGCATATAAGCCGGCATTCGCGTAGTTCAGTGCAGCCTCGAGAGCCGTTTGAGAATTGTGCAGCAGGTG
>JAUWTT010000465.1 GCA_030614585.1 Acidobacteriota bacterium | reverse complement strand
TTTAAAACGGAATGAATCGCACGAACCAGAGCGTCGATCTCCGAGGCTGTATTGTAAAACGCCAGCGAAGCCCTTGACGTCGCCGGCACTCCATAGAAATTCATTACCGGCTGCGCACAGTGGTGTCCGGTGCGAATCGCCACCCCCGCCTGGTCCAGAACCGTTCCAATATCATGAGGGTGCACCCCTTCCAAAACGAAGGATACCACGCCTGCCTTTTCCTTAGCGTTTCCGATGATCTTCACTTCCGGGATTTCTGAAAGGGCTGCCGTCGCATAGGAAAGCAGCTCCCCTTCATATGCTTCTATCTGTTCAAATCCAATTCCCGAGACGTAATCAACGGCAGCTCCCAGGCCGATCGCTCCCGCGATATTCGGTGTTCCGGCCTCGAACTTGTAAGGGAGAGTATTGTAGGTCGTCTTCTCAAATGTGACCGAGCTGATCATGTCGCCCCCACCCTGGTAGGGGGACATTGACTCCAGCAGCTCGGCCTTGCCGAAAAGTACACCAATTCCAGTTGGACCAAAAACCTTGTGCCCCGACAACGCCAGGAAATCCACATCCAGCTTCTGCACATCAAGGCTCAAGTGGGGCGCGGCCTGGGCAGCATCCAGCATGACCGGTACTCCACGCGAGTGAGCCAGCTCAATCATCTCAGAAACTGGATTGACCGTCCCCAGCGAGTTGGAAACGTAAATGACGGAAAGCAGTCGGGTCTTGGGCCCCAACAACTTATCGAACTCGTCGAACAGAAGCTCCCCGTCGTGATTCATGGGAATGACCTTCAGGCTTGCACCCGTCTGCCGGCAAAGAATCTGCCAGGGAACGATATTTGAATGGTGCTCCATTGCGGAAATCAGGATCTCGTCTTCCGGGCCGATCGTGTCCCTTCCATAGCTTTGGGCCACCAGGTTGATAGCTTCGGTCGCTCCTCGGACGAAAATGATTTCGTTGGAACTCTTGGCATTCAGGAACCTTTGGATCTTCCTGCGGCTTCCCTCAAACTCCTCTGTTGCAGTCTGACTGAGGTAATGAACGCCCCGGTGGACATTCGAATTCTGAGATTCATAATAGCGGCTGATCGATTGAATCACCGAGCCAGGCTTCTGCGTGGTGGCGGCATTGTCAAGGTAGATGAGAGGCTTGCCGTGGACACGCAGAGCAAGAATCGGGAAGTCACGGCGCACCGACTCAACATCGAATGACCGCGATCCACTCAACTTGCTTTGCTCCGGTAAATACTCTTGCATCGCATTACCCATCGATAGAAACTCCCCTTGTCTCACGGGCTAACCCGTTTAAGCGGACTTCGACAGCCATTCCAGAAGGTGGCTATCGAGTTCCTCACGCAAACGTTTGACGCCCACACCACTAACAACCTCGCCGGCAAAGGCATAGATCAACATCGCCCGGGCGTCTTCCTTTGAGATTCCTCTTGCCTGCAAATAGAAGATCGCGTCATCGTCAAGCTGTCCGACGGTGGCTCCGTGCGTGCACTTGACATCATCAGCATAGATTTCCAATTGCGGTTTGGTGTTCACCAAGGCCCGATCCGAAAGGAGCAGGTTGTTGTTTGTCTGCTTTGAGTCGGTCTGCAGCGCCCCTTCAGATACAACGATTCGTCCGCGAAATACCGCCCTTGCCGAGTCAGTAAGTACTCCCCGGTAGACTTCTCTGCTATCGCAGTGCGGTTTCTCGTGACCAATCCGGGTAAAGTTGTCGACGTGATGATCTCCCTCAACCAGATACAGCCCGTTCAATTCGGACCAGCCGCCTTCACCAGCCAAGCTCGCGTTGATTTCGTTTCGGACCAATCCGCCTCCCAGCGTGAGCACCGTAGTGCGCAGATTCGAATCCCTTTGCTGGGAAGATTCCAGGCTGCTGATGTGAACAGCCGATTCAGTTTCCAGCTGGACCTTGTAATGGTCGACCCTCGCGTTGTCGCCCGTCACGATCTCCGTGACAGCGTTCGAGAAATAGTCGCCCTCACCCGATCCGAGATGGCTCTCGACAATGCACACCCTGCTACTCTCGCCGGCAACGACTAGAACACGCGGGCTGACAACGAACGGGCCATTCTCAACGTTTGAGAGGTTGGCGAAGACGATTTGTATCGGCTTCTCAACCTCGATTCCCTGATCAACCTCGATCCAGGCTCCGTCCTCGAACATCGCCAGGTTCAAAGCGGCAAAGGCGTTTTCCTGCCACTTGCAATGTCCCCCCAGATTTGCTCTCACGCTGCCATTTGCGTTCGCCTGCTTAACGAGTCTTCCCAATGTCACACCATCGAGGGAACCGGCGTCACTTGACAGCTCTGCCGAAAACCGACCGTTCACAAACACCAGGCGAGGACAATCCAGTGAAGCGAAACTAAGACGTTCCACCTCCCCGAAATCGCCGAAATCACTCTCCCTGGCAGAAGACTGAAAATCCATCGCCTTGAGCCTTCCTAAATCGGTATCTCTCCAAGCCTCCGCTTTGCGGTCAGGCAGGCCTTTCACCTGGAACTGGGTGAGTGCTTTACTCCGTAGGTCGAGTAGCCAGTCAGGCTCGCCATTTGTCTCACGTTGTGCCAGGCCGGCCAGCTTCGTTACGGCACTTTCTTTTGTCTCAAGCACTGCTTCCGTCATCGATCAATCCCTTTCCCCCGTTCACTAACCGACGGGTTGTGCTTCACTAGCTTCTTCACGCAACCAGGAATATCCGCTCTTTTCCAGCTCGAGCGCCAACGTCTTGTCGCCGGATTTTACGATTCTTCCCTGGTCCAGTACGTGCACATAATCAGGTACGATGTACTCAAGCAGCCTCTGATAGTGCGTCACAACCACGAAAGCCCGCTCCGGACTCCGAAGCGCATTAATGCCCTCCGAAACGATTCTGAGAGCATCAATATCCAAACCGGAGTCTGTTTCATCGAGAATCCCCAGCGCCGGCTCTAGAATCGACATCTGGAATATCTCGTTCCGCTTCTTTTCGCCACCCGAAAACCCTTCATTAACGGGCCGAGACAGCAGGCTCTGGTCCATCTTCAGGAGCTTGGCCTTGGATCGTGCCAGCCGGAGGAACTCCATGGCATCCAATTCCTTCTCACCCCGATGCCTTCGAATCGCATTCAGGGCTGCCCGAAGAAAATACGTGTTGTTGACACCCGGGATCTCGACGGGATACTGAAACGCGAGGAACAGCCCTTCTCTAGCCCGCTCTTCCGGTTTCATATCCAAGAGGTCCAGGCCCTTGAAATCAACCTCACCGGCAGTGATTTCATAGCCCTCTTTTCCCGAAAGTACATGGGCCAGGGTACTTTTTCCAGATCCATTTGGACCCATTATCGAATGAACCTCGCCAAGCCTGACCTTGAGATCAATCCCTTTGAGGATTTCCTTACCTTCGGCACTTACGTGCAGGTTTCTGATTTCCAGCATTTGTCCTAAGCTCCTTATTAACCAACACTTCCCTCAAGGTTCACGGCGAGAAGCTTCTGGGCCTCAACCGCAAACTCCATGGGAAGTTCTTTAAAAACCTCTTTGCAGAAACCGTTCACGATCATCGAAACGGCATCTTCCGCGGAAAGCCCGCGCTGCTGACAATAAAAAATCTGATCCTCTCCAATTTTCGACGTTGAAGCCTCGTGCTCCATGTGTGCGGTGCTGTTTCCGATCTCAATATAAGGAAAAGTATGGGCGCCGCACTCGTCTCCTATCAGCATTGAGTCGCATTGAGTGTAGTTGCGAGCGTTCGCGGCGTTCTTGTTGATTTTGACCAGGCCCCGGTAAGTATTCTGACCATGTCCGGCAGATATTCCCTTCGAGACAATGTTGCTTCGAGTGTTTTTGCCGATATGGATCATCTTCGTCCCGGTGTCGGCTTGCTGTCGTTTCTTGGTCAAAGCAACCGAGTAGAACTCACCCTTGGAATTGTCGCCGATCAGGAGACAGCTGGGGTATTTCCACGTAATGGCTGAACCCGTTTCGACTTGCGTCCAGGAAATCCGCGAGTTCGCCCCCAGGCACTTGCCGCGCTTGGTGACGAAATTGTAGATCCCGCCTATTCCGTTGTCGTCACCCGGATACCAGTTCTGAATCGTCGAATA
>JAUWTT010000508.1 GCA_030614585.1 Acidobacteriota bacterium | reverse complement strand
CGTTGAGCGACTCAAGAGCAATCTGGATTGACGAAGCTTTGGGTGAACTGGTATCGCAGCGCGAGCCAAGCGAAGGGTGGCCTTACCAGCCAGGCAATTCGGCGGCCGTTGAACCGACCGTCCTGGCCTCTTTTGCACTTGCGGTCAATAGCGAACAGGCTTACGCGGAAACGGTCAACCAGGCGGCCGAATGGCTCGCCTCCATACAGCGGGAAGACGGGGCTATTGGAGTGACCGCAGGTCTCCCTGTTCCAGCCTGGGCCACTCCTTATGGCATTTTGCTTTGGGCTCATCTCGATTCTTACCAGGTGAACATAGAACGGGCGGTCGACTTCCTTTTGAGGCGGGAAGGGCGAAGACTCCCGAAATCTTCAGGATCCGGGCATGACACAACGTTGGCAGGCTGGCCCTGGGTATCAGGAACTCACTCGTGGCTCGAACCCACAGCCCTGTCAATTCTGGCTCTGGCAAAGGTGGGGCAGGCAGACCATGCAAGAGTCGATGAAGCCGTCCGGCTAGTCAACGACCGCGCACTTCTCTCTGGGGGTTGGAACCATGGAAACACTGTAGTATTCGGCACAGAACTCCGGGCTCAACCTGGTCCCACGGGCCTGGCGCTGTTAGCCCTGGCCAGTCTAAACAGCGACACAACTGGGGCGGTTGAGCGAGGATCTGAGTACCTGATTCGGAATCTTCCCAGAATTGGGTCTCCACGTGCTATTGGCTGGGGAATTCTGGGTCTCTCGGCCTGGGGAATCGAATTGGAGTCAGCACCGCGCCTATTGGAAGAGTGCTACTCTAGGGTTCAACTCAATCCGACACCGATGGATTTGGCCTTATTAATTCTGGCAGCAGGAAATGAACCACGACGATTCTTCATCTGAAGTGAAAGACAGCGATCTTCGCAAGGGTGACCGCGCGACACCCCGAGGAGAGAGCGAAGGCAACGACGGAAGGCGCCTTCTCAGTCGCCGAAGACTCCTCTGGGCTGGAGGAGCGACTCTGGGGGCGGGAGTTGGAGCCAAACTCTTCTGGGATCATCAGGAGCGATTCTCCCGGGCGAGTGTGTTCGTGGCTAAAGTCGACTCGTATGAAGCCGATTTAGTGGAGATCCTTCGGGGAGCGCTGCAACAACTGGGATTCGACAAGAACTTATTCGAAGGCCGGTCTGTTCTATTGAAGCCCAATCTAGTTGAGCCAACCAGAGAGGCTCCCCACATCAACACGCATCCGTCCGTGACGGTGGCGGTTGCAGAGGTGGCTCGGCGGTGGGGAGCTAGTGAAGTCATCGTGGCTGAGGGACCTGGACACACCCGAGATTCCTATTCAGTGCTTCACGAATCGGAATACGGTCCGATGCTGGAAAACAATGGGATCAAGTTCCTGGATCTCAATACTGATGACGTCGTGCGCGTCAGTAATTCGCTTGGCTTTACGACTCTTAAAGAACTCTATCTTCCCCGCTCAGTGGTACAAGCCGATCTAGTGATCTCTCTCCCAAAAATGAAAACTCATCACTGGGCCGGTGTCACTCTTTCGATGAAGAATCTTTTCGGCGTGATGCCGGGTATCTGCTATGGCTGGCCGAAAAACGTCCTTCACTTTGAGGGGATCACGTCATCGATTCTGGATATTGCCTACACGGTTCGACCTCAACTAGCTATCGTAGACGGCATTGTGGGGATGGAGGGAGATGGTCCGATAATGGGCTCTCCGCGAAAAGCAGGGTTTCTGATTGCAGGATCCAATCTCGCTGCAGTTGATTCAACTGTGGTCCGCTTGATGGGGCTCGAACCGGGAAACATCGATCATATTGCTCGCGCTTCAGGGCTCATTGGCCCCATCCGGGAAGCTCACATTGATCAACGGGGAGAGGCTGTGGTAAAACCCTCCAACCCCTTCAAAACGCTCGATCTTTAACCCGGATAATTCAAACCACCAGGATCACCAGGAATCACGTGTTTCCTTTGTGCCCCTGGTGTCCCGGTGCTGAGTGTTTGAGGCTCAGCCAATAGAGCCCGGCCAACACCCACGGAAACCAGAACCCGTAGAAAGCGCTCCCGTAAGAAACCATGACAGCGTAGGCGCCGGCCTCCGCGACTACTAATCCAACGGGGATCCACCAGTTACGAGCCATTTCGTCTGAAAACCAGACAAGCATGACCAGAATCACTGGCAAGAGAACTACCAGGTCGTGCGGCCATGCATAAGCTGCGGTACAGACGGAAAGTAAAAGGATCGGAGCGAGGCACTCACTCCAGGAGAAGTTCTCTTTCCACCGGGACTGCCAGATCAAGAGACCGATGCCCAAACCGACGATTGGTGGTGCCATTCGGAGAAAGATTGATGAGCTGTCAAAAAACATCCACAGGACGGTTCCTAGAGTCGGAGTCGCCCACTCAAAAGGGCCTCCTCTACTTCCAACAGCAGCAATGTAGTCCCCGAGCACACCAGGGTTGTATATGGAAAGTGCTATCAATGGCACAAACAGTGAAAGCGCGGCTGTGAAGAGTAAAGTCCACATTCTCTTTTTCAGGCACCAAAGGCCTAGAAAGAGAAAAAAGAGGAACACGAGGTGTGGCTTGGCAGCTATCAGCAGAACCGAGAGTCCGGCAAGAACATACCGCTTTGATTGAACCGCACGGTAGAACAGCAACAAACCCACTGGAACCAACAGATTGATTTGACCCAGATACAAAGCATGGAGAACTGGGAGGAAAAGAATCGCTGACAACCAGGCGATCTCTCGATAAGCCTTCGAGCCCGCGCGCGATCCCCAGAACCAATCGGCTGTCCACAACAGTGCTGACACCTGTATTACATACCAGAATGTCTGAGCAGCCTTGAAAGGAAGGAGTGCAAACGGAGCAGTCAGGATGAGTGTCCAGGGAGGGTTCCAATTGACAAAGGGATACGGTTGAATCTGAATGGTATTGGTAATGGAGAGCAAGGCATCAGGGTCGTAAGGATTCCCCTGCTGCAGGAAGAGTTTGCCGGCCGCCCAGTAGAGGAGAAAATCCCCAGTTGAAATAACTGCTCGGAACTGAACGAAAAAGACTCCGGTCAGGGCCAGTGCCACCCATCCTTTGAGAGGAAGTGCTTCCAGCCAACCTGTTTTTCTCATCATAAGGGAGAGGGGAACAGAAACGCCCGCCGGAAACCGAAGACATCAATGAATCCCACAACTTGACTGGGCGAAACCGCTCAATACCGGATGCAATTGATTCGATCGACCCACGCCTGGAAACCGCAATCACCTACAGGCACGAATGGGGAGTTCAGTCAGCTATTCCGGCCCGGTCTTCACTAAAACAGAACCGTCACACCAGTGGCAAACCTGAAGTTGTGGATCGAAACGCTGTTATGGCGCATTCCGATGTACTCCAATTGCGGAATCCGGATAGCAACGCTGGGATGCACTTTTACGTCAAGCCCTCCGCCGAGAATCATCGCAAACCCTGTATCGTCACTGATGCCGCCGCCGTAATTCCCATCTATATAGGAAATGCCGAATAAAGCCCGCACAAAGGGCTGAAGCACCTTATGTGAGCGATTCGTAAACTGAGGACCTATGGTGAAGGTGTAGATCTTCAGATCCTGCGGATCATCGGGAGTCAGTTTCCGCTGCGTCCCGAAGTACCCGCCGATATCACCGACGATTCCGATGAAGTTGGTAGTGTTCGTATGACCGACATCCAAACCAAGCTGGAAATTGAAGCCGTTGAGATTCAAAGACCCAACCTTATTCTTGACTCCAGCGTCATTCAAGGCATCCTCTTGGTTCGTCCTGTTGAGCGCAT